>JAIPDC010000175.1 GCA_021737865.1 Rhodoferax sp. | reverse complement strand
TGCGCAGGATCACGCCGGGCGTGTGGGTGCCGTAGTAGCCCTGGCCGATGAAGCTCTTGAAAATCTTGTTCTTGTCGGCACAAGCCTTCAGCTCGGCGAGTGCCGCCGCCTCAGAAATGGCTGCCGGAATGGCCATGGCACTTTTGCGGGCGATGCTGGCAGGCACGATGCCGGCAATCAGTTCTTCGCGCGAGGCAGATCCCACAGCTTTGAGCATCAGTTGTTCATCGGCTTGCGTGATTCCGATGTGACGGGCGATGAACTCGCTTGGATTTTCTAGTTCGCTCAATGTGGGGGTTTTCATGGGCATGGGCAGGGGTTAATAGTTCAGGCTGCGGAGAACGCGGTGTAGCTGGTCTCGTCCATCAGGGCGTCGAGTTCTGCAGGCGCAGACAGCTTGACTTTGAAGAACCAGCCGGCACCCATGGGGTCGGTGTTGGCCAGCGAAGGGTCTGCCCGCAGGGCTTCGTTCACTTCGGTGATTTCACCGCTCACGGGCATATACACATCGGCTGCAGCCTTGACGGACTCGACTACGCCGGCGATCTCCTTTGCCGCAAAGGTCTTGCCCACTTCGGGCAGGTCTACAAACACCACATCGCCGAGCGCGTCCTGCGCATGGTGGGTGATGCCAACAATGGCCGTATTGCCTTCAACATTCAGCCATTCGTGGTCGGGTGTGTATTTGATGGTCATGGTGAGCTCCTAAGAAATGAGGAATGAAAAAGAAAAAGTCGGCGCCGGGCCGCCCCATGGCGACTTGCGCCCCCTCGGGGGGCAGCGACCCGCGTAGCGGTGGAGTGTGGGGGTATTACACACCGCGGAAATAGTTGGTCGGAACGAAGGGCATGCTGCTCACTTCCATGGGCACCGGCTTGCCACGTACGATGGCCACTACCTTGGTGCCCAAAGCGTTGAATTCTGCATCCACGTAGCCCATGGCAACGGGCTTGTCGATGGTGGGGCCGAGCAGGCCGCTGGTGACTTCGCCAATTCGATTGCCCTGGCCGTCTTGCAGTTCGGTGTGGTCGCGCACCGGGATGCGCTCCAGTGCAATCAAGCCGATGCGCTTTTTAGTGCCTTTTAGGGCTGTAGACCCCGTGGAATATGCGAGAGCCGCTAGTATTTTGGTAGCACCCGGAAACCCCCCTTCACGTGCGCCACCGTTGCGGCGCACCTTTTGCATGGCCCATAAAAGGTTGGCTTCGACCGGGTTGGTGGCCTCATCAATATCGTTGCCATACAGGCACAGACCCGCTTCCAGCCGTAGCGAGTTACGCGCTCCAAGACCAATGGGCTTGACCTCGGGCTGGGCCAGCAAAGCGCGGGCCAACGCTTCAGCCTGGTCATTGTGGACCGAGATTTCAAAGCCGTCTTCGCCGGTGTAGCCGCTGCGGGTCAGGAACACATCAATCATTTGTGTACCGGTGTTGACGGTGAAGTTGCCGCCGGTCATGAACACCAGTTTTTCCACTCCGGGCGCCAGGCGTGACAGCGCCGTGACGGCTTGTGGCCCCTGCAGCGCCAGCAGCGCACGCTCGGGCATGGAGATGACTTCACAGCGGTGGCCGATGCGGTACTGGATGTGCGCGATATCACCGATCTTGCACGCCCCATTGACGATGACAAAGATCTCATGGTTGCCCTTGTTGAAGAACATCAGGTCATCGATGATGCCGCCGTCATCGTTGAGCAGCAGGCCGTAACGCTGCTTGCCCACCGGCAGGTCGATCACGTCGACGGGAATCAGGCTCTCAAATGCAGCGGCGGCATCGGGTCCGACCAGGCGCAACTGGCCCATGTGTGAGACGTCAAACAGGCCGGCGGCCTTGCGCGTGTGGTGGTGTTCGGCCATCAGGCCAGCCGGGTATTGGACCGGCATCGAGTAGCCGGCAAACGGCACCATGCGAGCGCCGAGTTCGATGTGCAGGGCGTTGAGCGGAGTGCTCAGTAGTGTTTCGGTGGGGGCGGACAAGGCGGTCTCCAAAAAGACTTGGCGCCAACCAGGGGGTTGGTGCCGGGGGCAATTGACTATCCACGGCACACAACTCAAAGGTTCATGCCCTGGCGCTGCCCCCGCTGTCCGCTTTACCTGAGAGATTCGCCGGGCCTGCAGCGCGGGATGCGCACAGACTGCGGTTTGCTCCTTCGGTGGACGGCATCGTGTGCCGCCTCTCTCCAGTGGGGATCGTGCTGCAGCGTCACCGCTACAACCCGTTTGTCAGTCCTTTTGCCTGAGCGTTCAGACTGCTGCAATCAGCAGTCCTGCGCCTTCGGCGGCCCTCCTTGGGAGGGCTCTCTCCTGACGCTGGAATTCTAATCCAAGCCAAACTCGGCTTGCATTGTCATCCAAGAGTGTCATCCAAGAGATCGTGGGGACCAGGCCCGTTCAACTGCTTTCAACGGTGTTTACATGCCCGCGTAATTCGGCCCGCCACCGCCTTCAGGTGTGACCCACACGATATTCTGCGTTGGGTCCTTGATGTCACAGGTCTTGCAGTGGACGCAGTTCTGCGCATTGATCTGCAGTCGGTCTGTGTTGTCATCGTTCTTTACGAATTCATAGACACCCGCCGGGCAGTAGCGCGCCTCGGGGCCTGCGTACCTGGCCAGGTTGATGTTTACAGGAACCGATGCATCTTTCAGCGTCAGGTGAGCAGGTTGTTGCTCTTCATGCGCCACATTGCTGATGAACACGCTGGAGAGTCGGTCAAAGGTCAGTTTGCCGTCGGGCTTGGGGTAGTCAATCGGTGTGCACTCAGAGGCAGGCTTCAGGTATTCGTGGTCGGCCTTGGTGCGACGAATCGTCCAGGGCATATTGCCGCGCAAGGTAAATTGCTCCAGGCCATTCATCAGCGTCGCAGCAGTCAGCCCCCACTTGAACCAGGCCTTGAAGTTGCGCGACTTGTTGAGCTCAGTGAACACCCAGCTCTTTTCAAAGGCTTCGGGGTAGGCGGTGAGTTCATCATGCTTGCGGTTGGATTGAAGGGCCTCGTAGGCGGCTTCTGCGGCCTGCATGCCGGTCTTGATGGCCGTATGGCTGCCCTTGATGCGGCTCACGTTCAGGAATCCCGCGTCGCAGCCCACCAGCGCACCGCCGGGGAAAACGGTCTTGGGCAGGGACATCAAGCCACCGGCGGTGATGGCACGCGCACCGTAGGAGAGGCGTTTGGCCGTCACTTCACCCTTGGCATTTTCCAGGTAGTAGCGGATGTTGGGATGGGTCTTCCAGCGTTGGAACTCCTCAAACGGGCTCAGGTAGGGGTTGCTGTAGTTCAGGCCGGTGACGAAGCCCAGAACGATTTTGTTGTCTTCCATGTGGTACATGAAGGAGCCGCCGTAAGTGTGCTCGTCCATGGGCCATCCAGCGGTATGCATGGCAAAGCCGGGTTCGTGCCGCGCCGGGTCGACTTCCCACAACTCTTTGATACCAATGCCGTAAGACTGCGGATCGCAGCCCTCATCGAGCTTGAACTTGGCAATAACCTGTTTGCCCAGGTGACCGCGGGCACCCTCGGCAAACACCGTGTATTTGCCCAGCAGTTCCATGCCGATCTGGAAGGCTTCGCCTGGATTGCCGTCCTTGCCCACGCCCATGTTGCCGGTGGCGACCCCCTTCACGGAGCCATCTTCGTTGTAGAGCACTTCGGCAGCAGCAAACCCTGGGAAAATTTCTACACCCAGATTTTCTGCCTGTGCACCGAGCCATTGGGTCAGCGCGCCCAGGCTAATGATGTAGTTGCCGTGGTTTTGTGAACAGGCCGGCAGCATGAAATTAGGCATGCGAAAGGCCGACTTCTCGCTCATGAACAGAATGGCATCGTCGGTGACGGGTTGGTTCAACGGCGCGCCGAGTTCTTTCCAGTTGGGAAACAGCTCATTGAGCGCTATCGGGTCCATGATGGCACCCGAGAGGATGTGGGCGCCTGCGGCAGAGCCTTTTTCCAGTACGACCACAGAGACCTCTGTTCCCTTTTCTGCGGCCAACTGTTTCAAGCGGATGGCAGTGGACAGGCCAGCCGGGCCACCGCCGACCACGACAACGTCGTATTCCATGGCTTCACGCGGGCCAAATTGGGTAAGAATTTCTTCGTTGGTCATGGTGTGTCTCGTTCAATAATGGGAGCAGGTTGCTTGACGCCAAAACGCGTCTGCAGCGTATACATCTTCATTTGATTTTATGCGCTGATTCGGCGCAATAGCACGGTCGTTCTTTTTTATTCGTGGAGGTTCTCTAAATGGCTTACAGCATTGATCTTTCAGGCCGCGTGGCCTTTATAACTGGCGCGTCCAGTGGTTTGGGGGCACAGTTCGCGCGCACCCTGGCATCGGCAGGCGCCGCAGTGGTGCTGGCCAGCCGCCGGGTCGAAAAACTCAAGGAGCTGCGGGCCACAATTGACGGGGAGGGCGGTGATGCACATGTGATCGAACTCGATGTCACCGATCACGACTCCATCAAATCTGCAGTGGCCCACGCCGAGACGGAAGTTGGTTCGATTGATATCCTGGTCAACAACTCGGGTGTGAGCACAACCCAGCGGTTGCAGGACGTGTCTCCGGACGATTTTGACTACATCTTCAACACCAACGTCAAGGGTGCTTTTTTTGTGGCGCAAGAGGTTGGCAAGCGGATGCTGGCGCGGGCGAAGGGGACAGCGCCTGGCAATTACACGGGTGGGCGCATCATCAATATTGCTTCCATGGCGGGCTTGCGGGTTTTGCCGCAAATCGGCGCCTACTGCATGAGCAAGTCTGCTGTCGTGCAAATGACCAAGGCTATGGCACTCGAATGGGGCCGTTTTGGGATCAACGTGAACGCCATTTGCCCCGGTTATATCGATACTGAAATCAACCACCGCCATTGGCAAACCGAAGCAGGCCAGAAATTGATTCAAATGCTGCCCCGAAAGCGGGTGGGGCAGCCTCAAGATCTGGATGCACTGCTAGTGATGTTGTGCTCAGACCAAAGCCACTTCATTAACGGCGCGGTGATCGCCGCTGATGATGGCTTCGGCGTATAGCCCGTATGAGAACTAGCGCGGTGCCAGACGGATGGCACCGTCCAGGCGAATAACCTCGCCGTTGAGCATATCGTTTTCAAAAATGTGCAGCGCAAGCTTGGCGTAGTCCTGCGGAGTGCCCAGCCGCGATGGAAATGGCACTGCCGCAGCCAGTGAGTCCTGCACCTCCTGGGGCATGCCAAACATCATGGGGGTGCCAAAAATGCCCGGCGCAATTGTCATATTGCGAATGCCGTTGCGTGCCAGATCGCGCGCAATGGGCAGGGTCATGCCCACCACGCCACCCTTCGACGCAGCGTAGGCGGCCTGCCCCATTTGTCCGTCATATGCTGCGACAGAGGCGGTGGAAATGATGGCGCCCCGCTCACCGGTTGCTTCTGGTTCATTTTTGGCCATGGCATCGGCCGCCAGGCGAATCATGTTGAAGCTGCCGATCAAGTTAACAGTAATGGTTTTGCTGAACACCGCAAGGCTGTGAGCGCCGGATTTGCCAATGGTTTTTTCTGCGGGAGCGATGCCTGCGCAATTGACCAGGCCCATCAGCTTGCCCATGGAAACTGCCTTGGCCACAACCGCTTGCCCGTCTGCTTCCTGGCTCACGTCGCACTTTACGAACGCTCCCCCGAGTTCCTTCGCAATGGCCTCGCCTTTTTCAACTTGCATGTCCGCAATGACGACCTTGCCGCCCTTGGCCGTCAGCATCCGCGCCGTGCCTTCACCCAAGCCAGAAGCGCCACCGGTGACGATAAATACTTTGCCAGAAATGTCCATTGGAGTTTCCTTGTGGATAGTTGCAGAAATAATTGACGTTTACGTAAACGTCAATTATCGCGTAAGCATGGAGTGCGGTGGCATTTGGTGAATCGCGAATTTTTACTGCTATACTTCGGCCTCTCGAATACTGTAGGCGCGTAGCTCAGCTGGTTAGAGCACCACCTTGACATGGTGGGGGTCGTTGGTTCGAGTCCAATCGCGCCTACCAACAGGATAGCCCTGGTTTCCTTTGTGAAGTCAGGGCTTTTTTACGTCCGCTTATAGGGTAATCCTGTGCCATCAAAGTAGAGCCATTCTCTAGAATCTGTTGCACTGCAATACACTGGTGCTAACCAGGGAATCTTTACTCGCCATGCCAACCAAGTCCAGCGCTGACCGCAAGCCAACACAGCGGGTCATCAAGAAATACCCAAATCGCCGTTTGTACGATACCGATACGTCGAGCTACATCACATTGGCGGAGATCAAGCAGTTGGTCATGGAAAACGAGCCATGTGTGGTGCAGGATGCCAAGACGGGTGAAGATCTTACGCGCAGCATTTTGCTGCAGATTATTCTCGAAGAAGAGGCTAACGGGACTCCCATGTTTACCGCAGCAGTGCTAGCAAACATGATCCGCTTTTATGGGCATGCCATGCAAGGCCTCATGGGTGGCTATCTTGAGAAAAATATGCAGGCTCTCATGGAGATGCAAGCGCCTCTGGTGCAGGGCACAATGGGTAACAACCTGTTTCAGCAAATGCAGGAGCAGATGCAAAAGCAGACCGAACAACTGCTGGGCACCTTTGGTCTTAAGCGGTAGGTATGCCGCCAGGCACAGACCAGCCGATTGGGTAAAAGCGGCGACAATTGCGGCATGAGTGACGCAATTTCTACCACGGCCCGAGTGCCAACTGTCGGTTTTGTCAGCCTGGGTTGCCCCAAGGCACTGACAGATTCCGAGCTGATCCTGACCCAGCTGAGTGCCGAGGGGTATCAAACATCAAAGACCTTTGAGGGTGCCGATCTTGTCATTGTTAACACCTGCGGCTTCATAGACGATGCCGTCAAGGAGAGTCTGGATACGATCGGCGAGGCATTGGCTGAGAACGGCCGAGTGATCGTGACCGGTTGTCTGGGTGCCAAGAGGGCTGACAACGGGGACAATATGGTGCGCCAGATGCACCCCAAGGTGCTGGCAGTTACCGGTCCTCACGCCACGCAGGAGGTCATGGACGCGGTGCATTTGAATTTGCCCAAGCCACATGACCCGTTTGTTGATCTGGTTCCCAATTCCTTTGGTGTGGCGGGCATCAAGTTGACTCCGCGGCATTACGCGTACCTGAAGATCAGCGAAGGTTGCAATCACCGCTGCACTTTTTGCATTATTCCGTCCATGCGAGGCGATTTGGTGTCGCGGCCCATTGGTGACGTGTTGACCGAGGCGCGTGCATTGTTCGCGGGTGGTGTGAAAGAGTTGCTGGTGATCAGTCAAGACACATCAGCCTATGGAGTAGACGTCAAGTACCGTACTGGGTTCTGGGACGGCAAGCCGGTGAAGACCCGCATGCTGGAGTTGGTGCAAACCTTGGGCGAAATTGCAGAACCATTTGGCGCGTGGGTACGCTTGCACTATGTGTATCCGTACCCCAGTGTCGACGAGATTCTTCCATTGATGGCGTCGGGACAGGTTTTGCCCTATCTGGATGTTCCGTTGCAGCACAGTCACCCCGACGTGCTGCGTCGGATGAAGCGCCCGGCGAGTGGTGAAAAAAACCTGGATCGATTATTGAAGTGGCGGGAGGCGTGTCCCGAGATCGTCATTCGAAGCACGTTTATTGCTGGGTTCCCAGGGGAGACGGAAGAAGAATTCATGCATTTGCTTGACTTTGTCCGTGAGGCTCAAATAGACCGCGCAGGATGTTTCGCATATAGCCCCGTGAGTGGCGCAACGGCGAATGATCTGCCGGGCATGTTGCCCATCGAACTGCGCGAAGAGCGCCGTGCCCGGTTTATGGCGGTGGCCGAGGCGGTGTCAGCAGCGAAACTGCAACGGCGCGTGGGCTCAATCATGCAAGTTCTGGTTGATTCTGCGCCGGGAATGGGGAAAAAGGGCGGTGTTGGCAGGAGTTACGCCGACGCGCCAGAGATTGATGGTGTAGTGCGTTTGCTGCCTCCGGAAAAAATTAGCAAGACATTGAAGGTTGGGGAATTCACCAAGGCACGAATCATGGCTGCACAAGGGCATGATCTGGTGGCTATGCCAATATGAATGCATTGGAATTCCAATTGCAGTCAGAACAAAAAAAAGCCGCTGAATTTCAGCGGCTTTTCATTAACTACATTACTATAGTTGGTGCCCAGGAAGGGACTCGAACCCCCACGAAGTTACTCGCTAGTACCTGAAACTAGTGCGTCTACCAATTCCGCCACCTGGGCATCTCAGGAAAGAGAGCAATTGTATCAAAAATATTAGCCAAACCAGCGGCTTGC
>JAIPDC010000174.1 GCA_021737865.1 Rhodoferax sp. | reverse complement strand
TGATGGATATCTTGCGCGGCAAGACGACCGAAAAGGTCACCCAGCACGGCCATGCGGCCCTGAGCACCTTTGGCATTGGCGCAGAGTTCAGTGAGATTCAGTTGCGTGGCGTGTTGCGCCAGCTGATCGCGCTGGGCGCGGTGGCGGTGGACGCCCAGGCGTTCAATACCTTGCAGCTCACGGAGCAGTCACGGGCGGTCTTGCGCGGAGAGTTGCAGGTGCAGTTGCGCGAATCCGTCTCCGCCCCGGCCAGCCGGAAAACCAAGCGCCCGGGCGCCGGGTCGGCCGCCATCAAGGCACCGATTGCGTTGGACGGGGAAGGACTGGTGCGCTACGCAGCGCTCAAGGCTTGGCGGGCTGAGGTGGCGCGTGAACACAACCTGCCCGCTTATGTGATTTTTCACGATGCGACATTGGCGGCGATTGCCAAGCGGGCTCCGCAAACCCTGGACGACCTGCAGGGTATCAGCGGAATTGGAGCGAAGAAGCTGGAAGCCTACGCACAGGAGGTGCTGCGCGTGGTGGCAATTTAAGCGGCGGTGCCGTGGCGAAAGCAGGTTTCGTAGGACATGGCCGCACCCGACATGGTGTTTTGCAGCCGGGCAATGGCGCGGGTGTGTCGTGTGCCGCCTTTGGCGTCGCACACATGCTGCTTGTGGTGCTGGATCAGCGACTGCAATTTGCTGCGGCAGGCATCAAGCACACCGGCAAAGTTGAGCGCAATGTAGGCCGAGTGGTCGGCGTTGGTCTGGCGGTATTCGTCTGACCAGTAGTCAAACAGTTGCCATTGGTATGTGCCTTTTTCAGGTACCTTGATCGTCTCTTTGTTCATATCAACTGGTCAAAATGATGAAAAATGGACACTTCCAAATGCTCCCGGTTCAGATTTCGCCGGAATTGCCTTTGATGGCGCCCTCGTTGGCATATGACGGTTGAGCGGGGCCGGTGGTTGACAAACCTCAAACAAAATTAGTAAAGACGCCTGGTCGCAGGGCAAAAAGCCGTTCCACGGGCTGCCCTCACCTGAATTTTTAGACAGTATCCGGCCCTGTTGAGCGGCAGTAGCCGGTCAGGGCAGCGCCCTGCAATAAATAGCTGGACAATGGCAGCATGATTGAATTCAATGCCATTCTTGCTGCGGCGCGGCGGCTGCAGGGTCACCTGCTGCGGACCCCCTGCGTGGCCTCCAAAACCTTGTCCGATATCACCGGGGCCCAGATCTTTTTGAAGTTTGAGAACCTGCAGTTCACGGCCTCCTTCAAAGAGCGGGGCGCCTGCAACAAACTCGCCCTGCTGACGCCCGAACAGTCTGCACAGGGTGTGATCGCCATGAGCGCGGGCAACCATGCCCAAGGTGTGGCCTACCACGCGCAGCGCCTGGGCTTGCACGCCGTTATCGTGATGCCGCGCTTCACACCTGGCGTCAAAGTGGAGCGCACCCGCGGCTTTGGCGCTGAAGTCATTCTGCACGGGGACTCGCTGGAAGAGGCCCGCGCCCACGCATTTGCACTGGCGGACCAGCGCAGCCTGACCTTTGTCCATCCCTACGATGACGAAGACATTGTGGCGGGCCAGGGCACGGTCGCGCTGGAGATGCTGGAGGAGGTGCCGGACCTCGACACACTGATCGTCGCCGTTGGCGGCGGCGGTCTGATTTCCGGCATGGCCACGGTGGCCAAGGCGCTGCGGCCCGGCATCGAAGTGGTGGGTGTGCAAACCGTGCGGTTTCCGGCCATGTTCAACGCCATCAAGGGCACGCACCACCCCCAGGGCACCAGCACCATTGCCGAAGGCATTGCAGTGGGAACGCCTGGGCGAATCCCGTTGGACATCATCCGCCAGCGGGTGGACGACCTGTTGCTGGTGGATGAGGGAGATATTGAGCAAGCCCTGGTGATGCTGCTGGAGGTGGAAAAGACCCTGGTGGAAGGCGCCGGTGCGGTCGGCCTGGCGGCCTTGCTCAAATACCCGGATCGCTTCAAGGGCAAGCGCATCGGACTGGTGCTGTGCGGCGGCAATATCGATCCGCTCCTGCTGGCGGCCATCATTGAGCGCGGCATGGTGCGCGCCGGCCGCCTGGCGCGCATCCGGGTGGGGGCGCGCGACGTGCCGGGCTCACTGGCGCGCATCACCGCCATGGTGGCCGAGGCGGGCGCCAACATCGAAGAGGTGCATCACCAGCGCGCATTCACCACGCTGTCGGCCCAGAACGCTGAAATTGAACTGGTTGTCCAAACACGCGGGCACGCCCACGTCAACGATGTGCTGGGCGTCTTGCTGGCGGCAGGTTTTGATGCGCAATTGGGCTAGCCACTGCGCCAAGCGGTTTTATAAGTCACTGAAATGCATAACCTCATGCTGGTTTTGCATAGATTTCAGCCGTAACTTATATGTAACTCCGATTCCAGTTCTTAAAATGTTAGTCCTGCCCAAGTTGTCCACGTGAAGCTTGGCGGCGATTGCATCAGAAGTTTTCCCGGAAAACGTTTTCTCAAAGTCAAAGCACGGCTTTCATTTTGAAAAGACGATTTTTCAAACTAGGAGCTTTACATATGAACGCACCCGTGATGCAGGGATTGAGCCTCAACGTCCCCAGCTACGTCAAGAACCCAAAGCTGACTGCCTGGGTAGCCGACATGGCCGCACTGACCAAACCCGCCGCCATTTACTGGTGCGACGGCTCCGATGAAGAGTACCAGCGCCTGTGCCAACAATTGGTCGATGCCGGCACCTTCAAGAAGCTCAATGAAGCCAAGCGCCCCAACAGTTTCCTGGCCTGCTCCGATCCATCCGATGTAGCCCGGGTCGAGGACCGGACCTACATTTGCAGCGAGAAAAAAGAGAACGCCGGCCCCACCAACAACTGGATGGCCCCCGCCGATATGCGCAAGCTCTTGCAAACCGGCAAGGACGGGGACAAGGCCCTGTTTGACGGCTGCATGAAAGGCCGCACCATGTATGTGGTGCCTTTCTCCATGGGCCCTCTGGGTTCGCACATCGCACACATCGGTATTGAGTTGACCGACAGCGCCTACGTTGCGGTCAACCAGAAGATCATGACCCGCATGGGCAAAGCGGTGTATGACGTGCTGGGTGTAGACGGCGCGTTTGTGCCCTGCATGCACACCGTGGCGGCGCCGCTGGAAGCGGGCCAGGCTGATGTGAAGTGGCCCTGCAACAAGACCAAATACATCGTCCATTACCCCGAGACCCGTGAAATCTGGTCATACGGCTCGGGCTACGGCGGCAATGCGCTGCTGGGAAAGAAGTGCTTTGCGCTGCGCATTGCCTCCAACATGGGTCGTGACCAGGGCTGGTTGGCCGAGCACATGCTGATCCTGGGTGTGACCAATCCGGCGGGCAAAAAATACCACGTCGCGGCAGCATTCCCCAGCGCTTGCGGCAAGACCAACTTCTCCATGCTGGTGCCGCCTGAGGCTGGTTTCGCAGGTTGGAAAGTCACCACCATCGGTGACGACATTGCCTGGGTCAAACCCCATGCCGACGGCAAGATGTACGCCATCAACCCCGAGGCAGGTTACTTTGGCGTGGCCCCCGGCACGAACATGCACACCAACCCCAACTGCATGCGCTCGCTGGACAAGAACGTCATCTTCACCAACGTGGCCTTGACCGATGATGGCGACGTCTGGTGGGAAGGCATGGAAAAGGACGGCGGCGGTCTGCCCGCGCACCTGATCGACTGGCAAGGCAAGGACTGGACGCCCGCCATTGCCGCCGAAACCGGCGCCAAGGCCGCCCACCCCAATTCCCGCTTCACCGTGGCCGCCACCAACAATCCTGCGCTTGACCCCGAGTGGGACAACCCCAGTGGCGTGGCCATTGACGCCTTCATCTTCGGCGGCCGCCGCTCCACCACCGTGCCCTTGGTGACCGAGGCACGCACCTGGATGGAGGGCGTCTACATGGCGGCCACCATGGGCTCCGAGACCACTGCGGCTGCCGTCGGCCAAATGGGCGTGGTGCGCCGTGACCCGTTTGCCATGCTGCCCTTCTGCGGCTACAACATGAGCGACTACTTCCAGCACTGGCTCGACATGGAGGGCAAGCTCGAACAATCCGGTCACACCCTGCCCAAGATCTACTGCGTCAACTGGTTCCGCAAGGGCGACGACGGCAAGTTCGTCTGGCCTGGCTATGGCGACAACATGCGCGTGCTGAAGTGGATGATCGACCGACTGGAGGGCACGGCCGCCGGTTCAGAAAATGGATTTGGCGTCAGCCCCACCTATGCCGAAATCAATTGGACGGGCCTGGACTTCAGCCAAGCCCAATTTGATAGCGTCACCAGCCTGGACAAGGGCGCATGGAAGCAGGAATTTGCTTTGCACGATGAACTGTTCACCCAGTTGTCCTACCACCTGCCCAAGCAGTTGGTGGAAACCAAGGCCAAACTCGAGCAAAGCCTGGCGGTCTGATTACCCCGTACACAAAAAAGCCACCGGACTGCGGTGGCTTTTTTTTGACCTGCGGTCGTTAAGCGGGTCAGCTATCGGCCTCGCTGCGCGTGCTGGCGACCTGCAAATCACGCATCACCCGAAAATCCTGCTGTGCGAATGCCCACAAGGCATTGTCGGAGCGTCGCTGGGCCCGCGCAGCAGCCCACCGGGTCAATAGCGCAGCCACAATATCAGTGAAATGCCGCAAGGGCGGCGCCAGCAAAGCCAGCGCGGTAAAGGCCACCGTCCACAGACCGACCCATACCACCAGCAAATGGCCGTCAGCCCAGGTCTCGATCAATTGGTCTGCCACGACCAGCAGCGCCGCGACCACGGCGGCCAGCAACATGCCGGCCAAAGAACGGTCTAGCCCGGGCTTGCGACTGGGCGAGTCCAATGAACGGTCAAAACCCTCAGCTTGTGCATCACGTGGTATGAAGTGGGGATGAACGGAATGGGCCATGGCAAACTTCTTGGACAATGGAACGGAAGGCGGTTTATTGGATAGCATGGGTGGATACTAGGGTTTATACTAGTATTGTTCAACTTTATGTTAGTGATAGCAATCATTCACATCACTTATGATTAGCCATGCCATCGACCACCCTGCGCACCCTTGACTTGAACCTGCTCAAGGTGTTTGACGTGGTGATGGCTGAGCGCAGTCTGACCCGGGCAGCCCACCTTCTGTCGATTACCCAGCCCGCCGTCAGCAATTCACTGCGCCGCCTGCGCGAGGCTCTGGCAGACGAGTTGCTGGTGCGCAAGGGACGCACGCTGGAGCCCACCGCGCGCGCGCAGGAACTGTGGCCCACGGTGCGCGACATGCTGCAACGCTTGCAGGATGTGCTGGCACCCAACGTATTTGAACCAGCCAGCGCCAACACGATGTTTGTGCTGACCATGGCCGACGCAACTGCCGCCGAGTTGATGCCGCCCTTGGTTGAGTTGATCACCGCGCAGGCGCCCGGTGTTTCGTTGCGTGTGGTGCCCCTCACCACGCGGGACCCGCGCCGCCTGCTCGACGACGGCCACGCGGATTTGGCAATCGGCAACTTTCCGGCCGCCATGTCTGATCTGGCCGCGCGGACGCAGGCCGGGGAGGCAAGCTTATTTCATCACCATCGCCTGTTTCAGGGCGAATATGTTTGCGTGATGCGCCGTGGACACCCCCTGGCCAAGGGGCCGTTCACGCTACGGCGCTATTGTGAAGCCAGACACATGCTGGTAAGTTTTTCCGGCCGTGCGCATGGCTTCATTGACGAAGCCCTGAGCGCGATGGGCCGCAGCCGGCGCGTGGTGCTGACCGTCAACCAGTTTTTTACCGCCGGAAAAATTGTGGCGCATTCTGATTTATTGACCGTCTTGCCACGCCACTTTGTGAACGTGACCGGCTTTGCCGACCAACTCGTGCTGCGCGAGCTGCCCTTCGTGCCACCAGCCATTCAGGTCGACGCGCTGTGGCACCGGCGACAGAACAGTTCGAGTGCCCACACATGGCTGCGCACCCAGGTCATATCCCTCGCCGCGCAGGCGTTTGGAACACGATGAAAATTCAGCTGCTGTCAGACCTCCACCTGGAAGCGCACCCGCACTGGGTCGCGCAGCCAGCTCCGGGCGCAGATGTTCTGGTGCTCGCGGGCGACATTGGGTCCTACCAGGCAGGTTCGCAGTTGGCCGATAGCAACTTTGGGCTAGGCCGGTTTTCCCCGCTCGGCGGGTGGCCCACGCCGGTGCTGTTTGTGCCCGGCAACCACGAGTACGATGGCATGGACTTTGATGCCGCCGACGCGCGCCTGCGTGAAACCTGCCAGCGTTTGGGCCTGGTGTGGCTGGAACGCGAAAGCGTGGTGCTGGGTGGTGTGCGCTTTGTGGGCACTACCCTCTGGTCCGACTTTGACGCGCTCGGGCCCGCCAGCGATGCCATCGCGCAGCCTACCCGGGGCCAACCGGCGCCCAACCCGCTGGCCCAGCAACTCAAGGCCCGCGACAAGGCCTTTCGCGCTGCCAACTACTACTTGCGCAAGACACTGACGGTGCGCCACGGCGAACCATGGTTGGCCGTGGGCGTGCGCGAGCAGGCCCTGGTCTGCCAGACCTGGTTGCGCACCGCGCTGGCACTGCCCTTTGCCGGGCCAACCGTGGCTGTCACCCACTTTGCGCCCAGTCTGCACAGTGCAGACCCACGCTACGGACGCACGCCCGGCACAGCGGGTTTTTGCAACGCACTGGACGACCTGCTGCCGCTCGCGCAGGGCTGGCTCCACGGTCACCTGCACGCGCCCAGTGACTACCATCACATGGGATGCCGCGTGGTTGCCAATCCGCTGGGTTACGCGCGCAAGAGCGAACAGAAGCACTTCCAGCCACAGTTTTTAGTTGAAATCAACGCCGCTTCCACAGGCAACTCCCCGTTAGCCGCCACCAGTTGATCTGGTTACACTGACTGCATCGCATCGCAACGAGGAGTGAAGCATGAAAATTCTTCTGGCTGTTGACGGCAGTGCTTTCAGCAAGCGCATGCTGGCCTACCTGAGTACACACGAAAGCCTGTTAAGTAACTCCAACAGCTACACCGTGTTCACGTCACAACCGACGCTGCCGCCCCGTGCACGGGCAGCGCTGGGCAAGGAAATCGTGGAGTCGTATTACGCTGACGAGAGCGAAAAAGTGCTGGCCCCGGTTACCAAATTCCTGCTGCGCCACGGCATCGACGCCAAGAGCGTCTGGAAGGTCGGTCCGGCCGGCGCGACGATTGCAAAAATCGCAACCGATGGCAAGTTTGACCTGGTCGTCATGGGCTCACATGGCCACGGCGCAGTGATGAACATGGTCATGGGCTCGGTCGCCACACAAGTACTGGCCCATTGCAAGGTGCCCGTGCTGCTGGTGCGATAGCGCGTGCAGTGCGGCGCAAGGCGGCGACTTAACGCGCGTTCAAGCCATCAAAGCAGGTCGACAGCACCAGCTCCACGATTTGCGCATGGGTGTGTTGGCCGCCCAGTTGCAGAAACTCCAGCACCGGGTCACAGGCTCTGGCGTACAAGGTGTACAGCACGGCAATCGCCGGCAACTGCGGGTTGAGACGGCCCTGCGCCTGCGCCGCTTCGATCCATCCGCCGAGCTGGTCACTCACTTCGATCAGACCGTTCATATAGTCCGCATCGGCTATCAAAGTGGCGCGCAAACTCGAGTTCTGGCTGGGTAACGAAGGCATCTCACCGGCGAGCTTGAGTTCCATCGTCCACCGCACCACGGCGCGCAGCTTGTCCAGGGGAGGCAGATCTTGCGGCAGCGCTTGCAGATAGGCCTGAGCGCGGCGTATGGCGCGCACCATGGCCGCAGCGGCCAGGTGCTCCTTGCTGGGAAAATGTTTGTACAGACTGGCCTTGGCGATCCCGACCTGGGCGGCAACTTCGTCGACCGTCATCGCGTCAAAACCCTTATCGGCCAGCAATCGGTTGACCACCCCGATGATGGCCTCCTCACGCGCCTGCAGCATCTGGGCTTTGAACGAGATTTTGGCGACCGGGCTAGGCTTCATCTCCGTAGTTTAGCCGTCATCGTCAAACCCTGAAATGCTAAGTCGTTTTATGACCGCTGCGTTTTCAATGCCGCCTCTGCGGCGCTCGACAGTGCCGCCGTCAGCCGGTCTATGACCACCGAATCCAGATTCCAGCAGTGCCAATACAGGTTCACCGGCAAGGTGATGTTGGGCACCAGGTTGACCAATTTGCCACTGCTCAGCAAGCCCTGCACCTGCAATTCAGGCAGCACACTGGCACCCCAACCTGCCAAAACGGCGCGGACCTGCCCTTCCGAACTGGGCACAAAGCG
>JAIPDC010000173.1 GCA_021737865.1 Rhodoferax sp. | reverse complement strand
GACAGGTAAAACCCGCAAAAGCCGCTCAAGGCCATCTCCTTGACCGCGGTATTGAAGCCCATGGCGGCATTAAATTTGTAGCAGGGTTCGCGCGGCTGGCTCACACGCAGCACGCAGTGGGCAAATCGCAGCACATCACCCACCCACACATCCGTTTCCAGCAAACCAAGAAGCGTCAGGTTCTCACCCATTGCTCCATGGTTGAGTTGAATATCAATGCCGCCAACTCCAGCGCGTTGGCGCGCATCACGCCAAAATCCGTAGTGCTCTGCGGGGTAGGCGTAGACGGCCTTCTCCAGCCCGCCGTGCACCGACAGGTCGGCCTGCTCGTCCCCCTGAAGGCCCAAAGCGGAGACCGCAACCGGGCCATCCACTGGCGTCTTGTGAATCGCCGTCAAAATGGAGCGGCCCGAGATGACCACCTTGCGAGCCTGCGCGACCTGAACGCTGGCCAAAGACAAGTTTTTGGTAGCCGTCATGGTTCGCCCTACAACTGGTGGTGCAGTAACTCACCGGTGCGATTGGAATAGCGCACCAGGGCATCGAGCCGCTCGAACTGGACCACGGCTGCGCGCTGGTGGTACGCGTGCTCCTTGAGCCAGTCAAACTCTGCCTGCAAGGCAGTACCGTCTCCCACGCGGGTGTGCCAAACCTTTTGCTCAGCGTTCCAGCGATACCCACGCGCCTTTAGCTTGTCCTTGGCATCAAACGGCGCATTGGTTGCCATCAGGCGGTAACTGGGTTTGCGTGCTTGCTCCATCAAATGGGCCAGCCCGGTGTGGGGCAATAGCGGCAATGGGGCGGTCAGCACAGCCAGCAGCGCATGACAGTCCATCTCGGCCCGGTGGGCATCGTAAAACCAGCCCATCGAAAGCGCCAGACTTTCCAGCTTGGCAGAACGCCTGCCCTGCTCTTTCCAGGAGATATCGGCAAACGAGCAAGCCCACGTGAGGTGGCGAAAACGCTCTATGCGGGCTTCGCAAAATGGTCGGTCAAAGCCGGCGTTGTGGGCGATCACAAGATCAACGCCATCGAGCAGGGCCGCAATCCGTGCATCATCGAGTTGCTGCCCGCGCACCATGTCATCGGTGATGCCGGTGATCTCTTGCACCTCACGCGGTATCGGAATGCCGGGGTCTTCCAATTGGTCATAAACCTGCATGCTCCCGACAGGCATCCCGGTGGCAAGATCGACATCGACCCGCAACAATGCCAGCTCCACGATTTTGTCCTTGGAGTGGTCCAGGCCTGTCGTCTCGGTATCCAGAACAACGACGCGGCACACGCTCTGGCCTGTGGACGCAGGCCAGAGAAGGCGGGGTTGGAGACGACGAAGGACTCGGTAATCGGTGTGCGCATCCAGCACCGCGGCCATTGCTTCCACGTTGTCGGCATCCGCTGTGACTGAGGTCGGAGCCGACGCTTCGAGCGCTGCAACCAGCGGCTGTTGCGTTGAAGGCGCCTTACTGCGAGCCCCGCGCTTTTTGGCCGGCGCGGCCGAGAGGGGAAGCTCCGCGACAAAGGCAAAATCAAGTTGATCGTTGGACAAAAGGCTACCCTGTGCTGACTGATGAACAGCCATTATCATGGGCCAGAAACACGACTCAAACATTTTCCTTGCACATTTTCCTTGCTATGGCCACCAAGATCACCCACACCACCGCTCCAAAAACCCTGTTGCCTCTGAAGGGCGTGCGCATCCTCAGTCTGGCGCTGAACCTGCCCGGTCCCGCGGCTTTGATGCGCTGCAAGCAAATGGGCGCAACCTGTGTCAAGCTGGAGCCGCCTGCCCACCCTAGCGCCCCAAAGGGCACACCTGGCGACCCCATGGGGCTATACAACCGCAGCGCCTACGACACACTGCAAGCCGGCATGCGAATTGCCAACGTGGACCTGAAGTCGGAAAAGGGACAAAAATCCCTGCACCGTGAATTGGCCAAGGCCGATGTGCTGCTCACTTCGTTTCGCCCATCCGCCATGCAAAAGCTCGGACTGGACTGGAAGGCTTTGCACAAGCTCTACCCCGCTTTATCGCTCGTGGCCATTTTTGGTGCGCCCGGCGAACGTGCTGAAGAACCTGGCCACGACCTGACCTACCTTGCGGAGAATGACTTGGTCGGTGGACTGGAACTGCCGCCCACACTTTACGCCGATATGGGCGGCTCGCTGATGGTATCCGAGGCGGTTTTGAAAGCGCGCCTGCACCAGCTGCAAAAAGGCACGGGGGTCCGCCTTGATATTGCGCTTTCCGATGCTGCGGCCTATCTTGCACTGCCCCGCACCTGGGGTCTGACAAAGCCCGGATCAGCAGTGGGTGGTGGCCATGCCGGCTATCGTGTCTACCCGTGCAAGGACGGGCGGGTGGCAGTGGCTGCGTTGGAGCCGCACTTTGCAGCGGCCTTGGGACAAACGGTTGGGCTGAAAGTGTCGAACATCATGGCCATGTTCGCACCGGAAACGCACGCAGCTATTGCAGGCTTTTTACTGACACAAACCCGCATGCAACTCGATCAGCTCGCCACGGACAAGGACATTCCATTACTGACTATGGGAGTCGCCTGAAATCAGGCGGGGGAAATTTGTCCGGTGCCGGGCGCGCCGGCCAGCAGTTCGCCATACAAGGCCAGATACTGGGCAGCAGCAACCTCCCATGAGAAATTTTGCGCCATACCGCGCAACATCAACTGCCGCCAGAGTGGCGGGTTTCGATAGGCATCCAGCGTACGCGCCATGGCCTGATCCAGGCCCCACGTGGTCGCCGGACCAAACATGAAACCCGTGGCCACATCCGATTGAATGGCCTCGGGTGTTGCGTCAACGACGGTGTCTGCCAAGCCACCCACCTCACGCACCACCGGCACAGTGCCATAAAGCAATGCATACAGTTGGGTCAAACCGCAGGGTTCAAACCGGGACGGCACAAGAATAGCGTCAGCACCAGCCATCATGCGGTGGGCCAATGCCTCGTCATAGCGCAACCACACCGCCACACGTCCCGGGTAACTGGCCGCAGCAGCGGTAAATGCCGCCTCCAATGAAGGATCCCCATTGCCCTGAACGGCCAATTGGGCACCGCCATCTGCCGCACCCTGCAGCAAGTTGGGCAGGGCAGCCAGCACCAGGTCCAGTCCCTTTTGCGAGGTCAACCGACTGACCACGGCAAACAGCGGCGCCTTCGCGTCCACGCGCAGACCCAACTCCTTTTGCAGAGCTGCCTTGCACAAAGGCTTGCCTTTCAGGCTCCGGGCCGAATAGTTGCTGGCAATCAAGGGGTCACGGGCGGGATTCCAAATGCTGCCATCCACACCATTAAGAATGCCGCTAACAGCGGCACCGCGCGCCCGGATCACGCCGTCTAACCCACAACCGAACTCTTCAGTCGCAATCTCCCGCGCATAGTTTGGGCTGACCGTCGTCACCCTCTGAGAAAACTTCAAGCCCGCCTTCATAAAGGACAAACTGCCGTGGAACTCGAGCCCCTGCGACACCATGAGGCGCGAAGGCAGCCCCAACAAGTGGAAGTCTTCAACCGGAAACAACCCTTGGTATGCCAGATTGTGGATGGTAAAAACCGTTGCAACACGCTGCACCGGGTGGCTGGCAACGTAGGCGCAGGCCATGGCCGCGTGCCAGTCATGGGCGTGCAAGACGTCTGGCACCCAGAGCGGATCCAGTTCGCCCGCCGCCAGATGTGCAGCCGCCCACCCGAGCAAGGCAAAGCGCTGGATGTTGTCAGGCCACTCGCGACCCTGACTGTCCTGATACGGATTTCCCGTGCGCTGGTACAGATAGGGCGCATCGATGACGTAGGTCAAGACACCATTGTCCGACATGCGCCCCAGGCGCAGTGTGACCCGACCGGCTCCAAATAGGGCGCCCAATTCACATACCGTGGTCAAACCCTCTACGCCCGCCAGGATGGCGGGCAGGCCGGGCAACACCAGTCGTACTTCGGCTCCCGTCGATATCAATGCCCCCGGGAGCGCACCCACAACATCGGCCAGACCGCCTGTTTTGACAAGTGGAAAAATTTCAGCAGCAGCAAGCAGTACCTTCATGCTGCAATGTTAGCAACCATGCCGGCCGTCACCAAAGTAATACCGTTGGGGCTGCAATGGAACCGCTGGGCGTCGAGTACGGCATCCTCACCAATCACCATGCCGTCAGGGATTGCAACGCCACGGTCTACCACCACACGCGTCAAACGCACGCCACGGCCAATGACAACGCCAGGCAGCAAGACAGACCAGTTGACGGTAGAGTGCGAGTGCACCCGGACGCTGGAAAAAAGAACAGAGCGAAAAACGTGCCCCGACACGATGCAGCCGCCTGAGACCATGGATTCAATGGCCATGCCGCGTCGATCGTCCTGGTTGTGAACAAATTTTGCCGGCGGCAACTGGTCCTGGTACGTCATGATGGGCCAGCGCCGGTCGTACAAATTGAGCTGTGGGTCGGTGGCGGTCAAATCAATATTGGCGTCCCAATAGGCATCAATCGTTCCCACATCGCGCCAATAGGGTTCGACACCATCTTTCGCTTCCGGAACGCAACTCAGCGAAAAGGGATGGGCGGCGACATCCCCATTGCGCACGGCGTGGGGAATGATGTCCTTGCCAAAATCATGGCTTGAATTCGGGTCCGCCATATCCCTGGCCAGTTCCCGGTAGAGATACTGCGCGTTGAAGATATAGATTCCCATGCTGGCAAGCGACATGTCTGGACGCCCCGGCATGGCCGGCGGATCTGCCGGCTTCTCGACGAATTCCGTGACCATCTGTTTATCGTCGATCGCCATTACCCCGAAGGCACTGGCCTCGCTGCGTTGCACGGCAATACAACCGACCGTGCAAGCCCGCCCTTTGTCAACGTGGTCGGCCAGCATCAACGCATAGTTCATTTTGTAAATATGGTCGCCAGCCAGCACCACGATGTAGTCAGCCTCATAGCCTTCCAGAATATCGAGGTTCTGGTAGACCGCATCGGCGGTTCCACGGTACCAGTTTTCGTTGTCATTTCGCTGCTGTGCCGGTAGCAGGTCGACAAACTCGTTCATCTCAGATTTCATGAACGCCCAACCTCGCTGCAAATGTCGCAGCAGACTGTGGGATTTGTACTGCGTGATCACGCCGATACGGCGAATTCCAGAGTTCAGGCAGTTGGACAACGCGAAGTCCACGATGCGAAACTTACCGCCAAAATAGACCGCCGGCTTTGCACGCCGGTCGGTAAGACTCATCAGACGGCTACCCCGGCCACCTGCTAAAACCAGCGCAACCGCGCGTTTGGGTAAATCCAGGCTTTGCGCCTGCTCAGTCAGTTCCATATGTAACCCCCAAATTCAAGCCATTTCGATTGTCTACGCCATCTTAATCCTCGTCGCCGCCATCCGGCTGACTGCGTGCGAGAATCAAAGCAGATTGGAGGGAACTCCCTCCATTGCACGCAACGAACACGCCCCGTGACCCCAAAGGATTTAGCAGTGGCTTCTACACCCCTTATCGCCAAGCATGCGCTCGCTGCGCAGATCGAGCAACACCTATTGAGCACCGTAGGCGTCGCCTCTGAAGACGCCACCACCACTGATTTGATGCTGGCCGTTGCCCATGTAGCCCGTGAGCAACTGTCCCAGCGCTGGGTGGAGACCCAGGCACAGGAACGCGCAAACAAGGCGCGGCGCGTGAACTACCTGTCCATGGAGTTCCTGATGGGTCGCACGCTCTCCAACGCCCTGGCTGCGCTGCACTTGACCGGTGGTGCAGCACAGGGTTTGGCACAGCATGCTCACACGCTCGAGGATGTGGCCGACAGAGAAGCGGACGCTGCGCTGGGTAACGGCGGTCTGGGCCGGTTAGCCGCCTGTTTTCTGGATTCCATGGCCACCCTGGGACTCCCCTCGTTTGGATACGGGATTCGTTACGAATACGGCATGTTCGCGCAAGGTATTCAGAGCGGCTCTCAAGTGGAATATCCGGATCCCTGGTTGCAGGACGGAACACCCTGGGAATTTCCGCGCGCCGACATTACCTACCCGGTGCGCTTTGGGGGCTGGGTCGAGCATGTAGACGGCGCTTCGCGCTGGCGCCACGGAGGGGAAGTGGTAGCCAAGGCCTATGACATGGTGGTGCCTGGCCACGGCACCGACCACGTCAGTACCCTGCGGCTATGGAAGGCAGTGGCCCCGGCACACATTGATTTGGGGGTTTTTAATGCCGGTGACTATGCCCGCGCCGCCAACCTCAAGAACGAGTTTGAAAACATTTCCTGGGTGCTTTACCCCAATGACAGCACACCGGCTGGTCGGGAACTGCGCCTCAAGCAGGAATACTTTTTTGTCGCCGCGTCCATTCAGGACCTGATCAAGCGCCATCTGGCCGAATATCCAACTCTGGACAATCTGGCCGACAAAGTTGCCATCCACCTTAACGACACCCACCCGGCAATTGGTGTCGCGGAACTGATGCGTTTGCTATGCGACGAATACGACATGCAATGGAACGCCGCCTGGGCGATCTGCGGCAAGACGTTCTCGTATACCAACCACACGCTGATGCCCGAGGCGCTGGAAACCTGGCCCGTGAGCCTGATTCAGCACGTCTTGCCAAGGCACCTGGAGATCATTTTCAGAATCAACAAGGAGTTCCTGGAATACGCTGCCAACCAAAGGCCGGGCGACAACGGTTTCCTGGAGCGCCTGTCGCTTATCGATGAACATGGCGAGCGGCGGGTCCGCATGGCCCACCTGTCGGTGGTGGGTAGTCACACCGTCAATGGCGTGTCTGCTCTGCACTCCAACCTGCTGGTGCAAACCATCTTTGCCGACTTTGCCGACTTGTGGCCCGAGCGTTTCACCAACATGACCAACGGTGTCACACCGCGGCGCTGGCTGGCACAGGCCAACCCGGATCTGTCCGATTTGCTGGACCAAACACTTGGCAAGCACTGGCGCCTTCACCTTGACCAGCTCAAAGGTCTGAATGCTTTTAAAACAGATCCCGTTTTTCAGGAGAAATTCCGCTCCGTCAAACGAGCCAATAAGGCACGGTTGGCAGCCTACATTGCGCGCACGACAGGCATCGTCGTCAGCCCGGACAGCTTGTTTGATGTGCAGGTCAAGCGCATCCACGAATACAAACGCCAATTGCTCAACGTGCTGCATGTGGTGACCCGCTATTTGGCCATCCTGCAGGACCCGCAAGGCGACTGGGTCCCACGCACGGTCATTTTTGCGGGCAAGGCGGCCTCCAGCTACCACACGGCAAAAGCCATCATCAGACTGATTCACGACGTTGGAATGGTCATCAACAACGACCCACGCATCGGCGACAAACTCAAAGTCGTTTTTATTCCCAACTACGGCGTCTCGGTGGCCGAGGTCATCATGCCTGGCGCAGATCTGTCGGAGCAAATTTCCACCGCAGGCACTGAAGCATCGGGCACCGGCAACATGAAACTGGCGCTGAACGCAGCCCTGACCATTGGCACCGACGATGGTGCGAACATCGAGATCCGCGAGGCGGTGGGCGATGACAACATCTTCATCTTCGGCCTGAAGACGCCCGAAGTGCGGGCTTTGCGCCAAAGCGGTTACCAGCCGATGCACTATTACGAACAAGTCCCTGCCCTGCGGGAGGTTCTTGGCGCCATCTCCGACGGCCTGTTTTCTCCACAGGATCCGGGCCGCTACCGTGCATTGGTCGAATCACTGGCGTGGGGTGGAGACCACTACATGTTGCTGGCCGACTATGAATCCTACGTTGCGACCCAGCTGCGCGTCGATGCCGTTTACCGGCAACCGGACCAATGGTGCGCGCGCGCCATTGCAAATGTTGCGGGCATGGGCGTTTTTTCTTCCGATCGCACCATCCGGGAGTACGCCGATCAAATCTGGGGCATCAAACCCGAGGTCGAATGAGGGCGCGCACTGCGCCGAATGAAAGTGTTCCCATGTTGCGCTCTACCGATATCAAGCTGATCTGCACCGGCGGCCATAGTGACCCGTTTGCTGTACTGGGGCCCCATGCACAGGGCGATGAAAAGCTGTCCATTCGGGTATTTTTGCCCGGCGCAGCCAGCGTTCAAATTGCGACAAGTGAGGGCTATGCCGGGGTGAAACCCATGACCCAGCGCAACCCGGCAGGATTCTTTGAACAGACCATTACGGCCCCACCGGCCACGCCCTACCGCCTGCATGTGCGATGGGACGACGGCCAGGAATCAACCATCCAGGACCCCTACCGGTTTGGCCAGGTCCTGGGCGACACGGACGTCTGGTTATTGGGTGAAGGCACCCACCTGCGGCCCTATGAAGTGCTGGGTGC
>JAIPDC010000172.1 GCA_021737865.1 Rhodoferax sp. | reverse complement strand
AGGACGGCTGCGGTTTCTCGTTCGGCAAGACGCCGGCCGGTCGCACCTTTGAGGTCGCCGAGGTCGAACAGTTCTTGCGTGACCGCCGAATTGGCCCGCTGGAAGGATTCCGCTCCAAAGCCGGCTGGCCGTTCACCGCCGAGATGGTCATCAAGTTCGACGACGAGGCCAAAAACTACAAGCTCGAATTCGACTTTGGCGATGACAAGAAGGGCGAGGACAGTGGCGAGATTATCGACTTCTCTGCGCAAGAGTCACTGGGCGCCTGCCCCAAGTGCGGTGGCGCCGTTTTTGAACACGGCAAAAATTATGTGTGCGACAAGTCGGTGCCCACTCTGGCCCAGCCAACCCCCAGCTGCGACTTCAAGACCGGCCAGATCATCCTGCAGCAGCCCATCGAGCGCGCCCAGATGCACAAGCTGCTGGAGACCGGCAAGACCGACCTGCTGGACAAGTTTGTCTCGATGCGCACCCGCCGCGCCTTCAAGGCCATGCTGGCCTGGGACGCGGAAGCCGGCAAGGTGAACTTTGAGTTTGCGCCCAGCAAATTCCCGCCACGCAAGACCGCCGCCAAACCCCAAAGTGCTACTAAATCAGTAGCTGCCCGCGCAGGTTCTGCGGGGGCTACAGCCAAGAAAGCACCTGCAAAGAAGGCTGCTGCCAAAAAAGTAGCCGTGAAGACGGCACAGCCCAAGGCACCACGAAAAACCACCGCCGCCAGCGGCAAAGTGCCCAGCGCGGAGCTGGCCGCAGTCATCGGCAATGAACCGGTAGCCCGCACCGAGGTCATCAAGAAACTGTGGGACTACATCAAGGCCAATGGGCTACAGGACGCCGCCAACAAACGCGCCATCAATGCCGACGCCAAACTGCTGCCGGTTTTCGGCAAGCCCCAGGTGACGATGTTTGAACTGGCCGGTATCGTTGGCAAACACTTGGGCTGAGATGTCGTGTTGAATGCACTGCGCGCCCAAGTGGCTGTACGCCCGGCAGACGACAAGGTAGGCCATGAAAGGCGGCTAAAGGACGAAATTCTTTTGCTGCGTGCGCATGCCACCATCACGGACGAGAAGAAGGGGTATCTGGTCTGCGAAGGGACTTTTGGACAGTGCGTGGTGAACCAAAAGGAGGCTACCTTGTACGATCTTTTGACCCAGCGCCCCGTCCGCAACGAGCCGTTCAAGAGCCATCTGTACGCAGTGCACCGCGCATTGTGCTGGTCCGTTCTGGGTGTGTTTGAAAACAGATTTGGGGACCTTCAGTGATCGTGTTGCGGTCGCCCCGGTAACGCCCGGTGACAACCAGCCTGTCAAGACTGCTCACACCGCCGCATTCGATTCCGTGTTGACGGCCGCAGCCTGCTGGGCTGCCGTCCAGAGGTGGTGCGCAATGTGGGTGGTGAGCTTGGTGATGGTCAGCTCGATCAAATCGGGATGCAACGCGTGACCGATGAAAGGCACCACTTCAGCCGTGATGTCGCAACCCATATCGCGCAAATGGTGCGCGCCGGTCACACTGTGGCTATACGGAACCAAGGCATCCAGCTTGCCATGCAAAAAGTGGATTGTGGTCACCGCTGGTGCGGTATCCGGCAAGGTCGTGAAGCGCCCGCCCATGGCGACCACGCGGCTCGCCAACATGGGGTGCGACTTGCTGGCCTCCAGTACCATTTCCGCACCCTGCGACAAGCCGATCAGGGCCGTGGCCGCAGCGGCCACTCCGCTGCGGGCTTGCCAACCCCGCACGGCCGCGTGCAGCGCAGGCAGCGCCTGTGCCACCCGTTGCGCCCGGTTCTGCTCGGTCACATCGGCCAGCGCAAACCATTCATACCCCATGGGATTGGCGCTCGTCCTGCCGGCCTGTAGGGACACGATCATGGCAAGGGGAAAGGCCTCGCTCAATCGCACGCCCAACGGCAGCAACGACGCGGCGTCACCACCGGCTGCATGGCACAACAAAATCAGCTGTGCCGCTGGATCAGCCGGCTGCTGGATAACGAGTGAAAAATCCTGCATGTCAGTTCTCCTGCGGCAATTGCCCGTCAATGTAATACCAGCGCCCTTGCTCGCGCACAAATCGGCTCAACTCATGCATGCGCTCGGCGCGCCCGTTGACGCGACAGCGCGCCACAAACTCCACCACGCCGACATCCCCTGCGGTGGCAGCGTGGCGCACCTCCAGGCCCAGCCATTTGACCGGTTGCAGTTCCAAATCGCCCGGTGCGGTTGACGGGTGCCAGGTGGCCGCCAGGTAGTCGATCAAGCCCAGCACATAAGCGCTGTAGCGCGAGCGCATGAGCGCCTCCGGGGTGGGTGCGTGCACACCCGTTGTCAAACCAGCGTGCCACCGCCCACAGCAGTCGGCCAGATCGTGTCCACTGCCGCAGGGGCATTCGATTTTCTTCACGGCACTCTCTCGTTCAGGGCACATTGCAGGCTACAAAATGTACGGCAAATCCCGCGATATTGCGACGACAATGAATCGCACAGCGATCATTTCCACTCAACCCATGCACCACACCATATTTGACACGCCGGTGGTTAACACCGTTTTGCGCGCCCTTTCCATTGGATTCATGAAACTCAGTGGTTGGAAGGTTGAGGGGGAATTGCCGCCCAATGGCCAGAAGTGCGTGCTCATCGCCGCGCCCCACACCAGCAACTGGGACCTGCCCTACACACTGATGGTGGCGTTTGTGCTGCACCTCAATATCTACTGGATGGGCAAACGCCAACTGTTCCGCTTCCCCTTTGGCTCGATCATGAAGTGGCTGGGCGGCATACCGGTTACCCGTGAGAGCTCCAACAACCTGGTCGCGGCATCGGTCGAGGCCATGAAAAATGCAAAAGGGCCCTTGCAGCTGATCGTTCCGCCCGAAGGAACGCGCGGCAAAACCCACTACTGGAAAACCGGTTTCTACTACATCGCGGTGGGCGCCAAAGTTCCGATTGTTATGGCCTACATGGACTACGAACGCAAAATCAGCGGCCTGGGTCCGGTGTTCCACCCGACCGGCGACATTGAAGCCGACATGGTTGCCATCAAGGCGTTTTATGCGCCCTTCAAGGGCAAGAACGCAGACCAGTTCCACGCCGGGTAGTTCGCCCCAAGGAAGGCCCTGCAATTGGCCGAAAATGCACGGTCACGGTTGGCCTGCCATTGCGACGGGCGTATTCGGGGCGACTGCCGTAAAGCCTGCCGCCCTCTGCGGCCATCTGCAAGGTCGCCTTCCATTGCCGATGGACGGCATGGGCTTTGGCAGAAGGTCAGAGCTTATTTGGCGACGACGCGCACCATCTCCAGGCACTTGTTCGAGTAGCCCCACTCATTGTCGTACCAGGCCACGATCTTCACGAAGGTGCCGTCCAGCGCAATGCTGGCATCCGCATCAAACACGCTGGTGCAGGTCTCGCCGCGAAAATCGGTGGCAACCACTTTGTCTTCGGTGTAGCCCAGCACGCCCTTCAATGCGCCCTGGCTCTGGGCCTTCATTTCAGCGCAGATTTCTTTTAGGGTGGCTTCGGTGTTCAGCTCGCAGGTCAGGTCGACCACGGACACGTCGCTGGTGGGCACGCGGAACGACATGCCGGTAAGCTTCTTGTTCAGCGCGGGAATGACCACGCCCACGGCCTTGGCTGCACCCGTGCTCGACGGAATGATGTTTTCCAGAATGCCGCGCCCGCCGCGCCAATCTTTGTTGGAAGGGCCGTCGACAGTTTTTTGCGTGGCAGTTGCCGCGTGGACCGTCGTCATCAGACCGCGCTTGATGCCCCACTTGTCATGCAGCACTTTGGCCACGGGTGCCAGGCAATTGGTGGTGCAGGATGCGTTGGAGACGATCGCCTGGCCGGCGTAGGTCTTGTCGTTGACGCCGAACACGAACATGGGGGTGTCGTCTTTGGAGGGTGCCGAGAAAATGACCTTCTTGGCGCCTGCCGCCAGGTGCTTTTCACCGCCTGCTTTGTCCAGGAAGATGCCCGTGGATTCAATCACGATGTCGGCACCGACTTCGTTCCACTTCAGGTTGGTGGGATCTTTCTCTTGCGTGAGGCGGATCTTCTTGCCGTTCACGACGAGGGTATTGCCCTCCACACTGACCGTGCCCTTGAAGCGGCCGTGCACGCTGTCGTATTGCAGCATATAGGCCAGGTAATCAGGCTCCAGCAGGTCGTTGATGGCAACGACTTCGATGTCCGAAAAATTCTGGATTGCAGAGCGCAACACGTTGCGTCCGATGCGGCCGAAGCCGTTGATGCCGATCTTGATAGTCATATGCTTCTTTCGTAAATAAAAACTAAAAACCTAACCTAACCTCAACAAAACCAGAGTTTTGGTGCCGGGCCGCCCCAAGCCAAAACAGACCCCTCGGGGGGCAGCGACCCGCGCAGCGGCGGAGCGTGGGGGCTCATCATTTGCGCTGCAACACCGATTGCACGGTGTCCGCCACGTTCTCGGGGGTGAAACCAAAATGCTTGAACAACACCGGAGCCGGAGCCGACTCGCCGTAGGTGTCGATGCCCACCACCGCTGCCGTGCCGTATTTCCACCAGCCACCGGTGGAACCCATTTCAACGGCCACACGGGGCAGGCCCGCCGGCAACACTGACGATTTGTACTCGGCGCTTTGCAGGTCAAACGTGGTGGTGGACGGCATGGAGACCACACGCACCGCAACCTTGCGCTCGGCCAGCAGCTTCTGGGCATGCAGGGCCAGTTGCACTTCAGAGCCGGTGGCAATGATGACCGCCTGGGGCTTCTTCTTCAGGCCCACTTCCGATGGCTCGGCCAGCACATAAGCGCCCTTGCTGATGGCGTCCAGGCCGCAGGCGTCAGGCGCCAGCGCGGACTCCGCCTTGGGTGCGTAGCTGATGTTCTGGCGGCTCAGCAGCAGCGCCGTCGGCTTGGCTTTGTTCTGCAGCGCAACGGTCCAGGCTACGGCCGTTTCGGCGGTGTCACCCGGACGCCACACATCCAGATTGGGGATGAGGCGCAGCGACGCTGCATGCTCGATGGACTGGTGCGTCGGGCCGTCTTCACCCAGACCGATGGAGTCGTGGGTGAACACGTGGATCACACGCTGCTTCATCAGTGCGGCCATACGGATGGCGTTGCGACTGTAGTCGCTAAACGTGAGGAAGGTGCCGCCATAGGGAATAAAGCCGCCGTGCAGCGCCACCCCGTTCATGATGGCGGCCATGCCGAATTCGCGCACGCCGTAGTTGATGTGGCGCCCACCCTGGCCAGCCTCGTTCTTGACCACGGCTCCGCTCCTGTCAAAGCGCAGACTCGGCGTGCTCTTGGTGTTGGTCAGGTTGGAGCCGGTCAGGTCGGCCGAACCGCCGAGCAACTCGGGCAGGGCTGCGGTGAACGCTTCGAGCGCCAGCTGCGAGGCTTTGCGGCTGGCAACCGTTTCGGCCTTGGTGTGGGCCGCGATGACGGTGTCCACCGCCGTCTGCACAAAGTTCTTGGGCAGATCGCCCTTCATGCGGCGCAGCAGCTCTTTGGCCTGCGCAGGGAAGGCGGCCTGGTAGGCGGCGAATTTCTCTTTCCAGGCTTGTTCGGCAGCTTTGCCAGCGGCCTTGGCATCCCAATCGGCATACACCTCTTTGGGGATGACGAAGGGTGCATGGCTCCAGCCAATGGCGGCACGCGTGAGGGCAATTTCTTCAGCTCCCAGTGGCTCGCCATGGGCCTTGGAGGTGTTGGCGCGGTTGGGCGAGCCAAAGCCGATGGCTGTCTTGCAGATGATCAGGGTCGGGCGGTCGCCGGGCTGCTTGGCTTCGGCCAGTGCCGTGCTGACGGCTTGCGCGTCGTTGCCATTGACCGGGCCGATCACGTTCCAGCCATAGGCCACAAACCGCTGTGCAGTGTTGTCGATGAACCAGGGGGCGACCTGGCCGTCGATGGAAATGCCGTTGTCGTCGTAAAGGGCAATCAGCTTGCCCAGCTTCCAGGCGCCCGCCAGTGCGGCCGCTTCGTGGCTGATACCTTCCATCAGGCAGCCGTCACCCATGAAAACGTAGGTGTGGTGGTCGACCACCGCGTGGTCAACATCCCCCACTTTGCGGTTGAACTCGCTGGCCAGCAACTTCTCGGCCAGCGCCATGCCCACTGCATTGGTGATGCCCTGACCCAGTGGGCCAGTCGTGGTTTCAACACCCGGCGTGACACCGACCTCGGGGTGGCCGGCGGTCTTGCTGTGCAGGGTGCGGAAATTTTTCAGCTCACTCATGGGCAGCTTGTAGCCAGTGAGATGCAGCAAGGCATACATCAACATCGATCCATGGCCATTGGACAGCACGAAACGGTCACGGTTCAACCAGTTGGGGTTGGTCGGGTTGTGGCTCAGGTGCTGGCCCCACAGGGCGACGGCCATGTCGGCCATGCCCATGGGCGCGCCAGGGTGGCCTGAGTTGGCGGCCTGAACGGCATCCATTGCGAGGGCGCGGATGGCATTTGCCATCTGTTGGGTGTTTTGCATGCTGGCCATGGGCTGGGCGACTCCGTGTAGGGTAATGGCTGGGGTAAGCCCGACATTTTACCGGGCCGGGCTGGCCACCCAAAATAATCTACAGTCACGGTCATGGAAGGCCTGCACCTTACCGCCGATCTCAGCCACTGCCGTTGCGAAACCGCATGGTTGATTGATGCTGCGCGCTTGCTGGATCGTTGCCTGCAAGAGGTGATGGCATCCGGCCTGCAACCCGTGAACCAATTGGCCCACACCTTCCCCGCCACAGAGCACGGACCCGGCGGCGTCACCGCCACCGTATTGCTGGCCGAGTCGCATCTGTGTGTGCACACCTGGCCGGAGCAGGCCGGTGTGACCGTGGATGTGTATGTGTGCAATTTTGGCGCCGACCATTCGGCCAAGGCGCATGCGCTGATGGAGGCCCTGCTGGCACTGTTCGCGCCCGGGCAGGTGTCACGCCAGGCCCTGCAGCGCGGTGGCGTGGCAACCGCCTGATGCTACAGAATCAATAGCTGCTCACGCCCATTCCACGGGGTTCAGAGGCCTGAACTTGGGGTTTTTCCAAAACGGCTTCGAATCTATCAGGCCAGCGCGTCATGCAGCGCGACAAACTCCTGCGTCAGCGTGTGGTTGGGGTCCAGAAAGATCATGGGCAACGATTGCTCATGCGACTCGCGGATGCGCACCGAGGAGCGCAGGTAGGGTTGCAGCACCGGCAGGCCTTCGTCGATCAGCTCCTGCACCATGCGCTGGGGCAGGTTGGCGCGGGACTGGAACTGGTTGACGATGATGCCTTCGACTTTTAGTTCCGAGTTGTGGTCGGCCTGGATTTCCTGCACGTTTTCCAGCAGGGTGTAGAGCGCGCGGCGCGAAAAATCGTCGCAGTCAAAAGGGATCAGACAGCCCTGCGCGGCAATCAGTGCGCAGCGGGTGTAGAAGTTCAAAGCGGGCGGGGTGTCGATGTAAATCTGGTCGTAGTCTTCGGCCAGCAGTTCCAGCGCATCGCGCAGCTTGTAGATCTTGTGGCGCGACTCCAGTTTGCCATGCAACTCGTCGAGCAATGGGCTTGACGGCATCACGTCCAGGCCTTCCCACTGGGTGTGGACGATGTATTCGCTGGCAGACTTGTCGCGGATGGTGAATTTCAGGCTTTGCTCGAAAAACTCGGCCACGTTGGGCAAATCTTCAGGCATGTCGGCGCCCAGCAGATAGCGGGTGGAGTTGCCCTGCGAGTCCAGGTCAATGACCAGAGTGCGCAAACCCTGCCAGGCGCTGATGGCGGCCAGGTTGCAGGTGATGGTGGATTTGCCGACGCCACCTTTTTGATTGAATACAACGTGCTGCATAAGAAGTAGACCCGGGTTATGAAGAATAGGAGGCAATGCAAGGTCAGCGGGCAACCAACGCGCAATAGGCATTGCGCGTGTCGGGTGCCACCGACTCCAGCACTTTTGCGTAGGGCGTTTGGTGGCGCAGCACCATGCGGGTGGAGGCGACCGCCTTGGACTTGCAAAACCAGTGGCAGGTGTGCTGCATCAGAAAAATTTCGGCCAGCACAGTAAATGCCTTGTCCTTGGCGCTGTGCTGGGCACTGTTGGCGACGGCCTGCTCAATGCCGTGCGCGTGGATGGCCAACATCTTGCGCAGGTCGAAACTCTCGGCTGGCAACAACCGGGCGGTGTAATAAATCGACAGGGGCAGCTTGCCGACCCGCGCTAGCGTGGCATCAATCTTGGCCAGGTCGACGACAAAACGCCTGAATTGCTCGCACAGTGCGGTCTCGGTGGTGGTCAGAATGCTCCAGATCTGCGCTTCGCGCTGCGCGTCGGGCTCGCCCAGGGCCCGCATATAGCCCTCGGTCAGCGTCT
>JAIPDC010000171.1 GCA_021737865.1 Rhodoferax sp. | reverse complement strand
CGAACTTCTTGTACTTCGCCTTGTCGTCCTCCACCACTGCATTGAACATCTTGTCGGCAATTTGCGCCGCGCCATAGACCATGGCCCGGCCACCTTCGGCAATCGCCTTCTGTGTCAACAACATGCGCCGCACGTCGGGGTGCCAGATCAGCGCATCGGCCACCTGGTCCGGATCTTTCTTGCCGGACAGCGAACGCATGGAGCGGCGCTCCTGTGCATAGGGCAAGGCGCCCTGGAACGACAACTCGGCGTGCGCAACGCCCTGGATTGCCGTGCCAATGCGGGCCGTGTTCATGAAGGTAAACATGGCCTCCAGCCCCTTGTTGGGCTCGCCAACCAGGGTTCCGATGGCGCCGTCAAAGTTCAACACGGCGGTGGCGTTGGCGCTGATACCCATCTTGTGTTCAAGGGAACCCGTGTTCACGTTGTTGCGGGCACCGATGGTGCCGTCGAGCGCCAATGCGAACTTGGGCACCACAAACAGCGAAATACCCCGCGTGCCAGCGGGTGCGCCGGGCAAGCGGGCCAGCACGATGTGGACGATGTTTTCCGCCAGATCGTGGTCACCCGAGGAGATGAAAATCTTGGTGCCGGTCAGTGCGTAAGTTCCGTCGGCCTGCGGCTCCGCGCGGGTTTTGACCTGTGCCAGATCGGTACCGCACTGGGGCTCGGTCAGACACATGGTGCCGGTCCAGGTGCCCGCCACCAGACGCGGCAAATATTGCGTCTTGATGGCGTCGGTGCCGTACTGCAACAGGGTGTTGATGCAGCCAATGCTCAGACCCGGATACATATTGAACGACCAGTTGGCCGCACCCATCATTTCAGACTTGAACAGGTTCAGCGACATGGGCATGCCCTGCCCGCCGTACTCCACGGGGAAGGACAAACCTTGCCAGCCACCGGCCACAAACTGCGCATAGGCCTCCTTAAAGCCCGCCGGCGTGGTCACCACGCGGTCCTTCAAATGGCAACCTTCCTTGTCACCCGACGCATTCAGGGGTGCCAGCACTTCTTCGCACAACGTGGCTGCGCCTTCCAGAATGGCATCCACCATTTCGGGCGTGGCCTCTGCACCGTTGGAGAGCAGGCTGTAGTGCTGGGGGTAGTCCAGCACTTCGTTGATCAAAAAGCGCATATCGCGCAGGGGCGCCTTGTAGTGCAGCATGGGGATTACCTTTCAATGATGGCGACAACGCCTTGACCGCCGGCCGCGCAGATGGAGATCAAACCGCGGCCTGATCCCTTTTGCGCCAGCATCTTGGCCAGCGTGGCCACAATGCGTCCGCCGGTGGCCGCAAACGGATGGCCCGCTGCCAGCGAACTGCCGTTGACGTTGAGTTTTTTCATGTCAATCTTGCCCAGCGTTTTGTCCAGGCCGAGTTGCTGCTTGCAGAACACCTTGTCCTGCCAGGCGTGCAACGTGCACAGCACCTGGGCGGCAAAGGCTTCGTGGATTTCGTAGTAATCAAAGTCCTGCAGGGTCAGGCCAGCCCGCGCGAGCATGCGCGGCACCGCATAGGCCGGTGCCATCAGCAAACCTTCCTTCTTGTCGAAGAAGTCGACAGCCGCCACTTCGCTGAACGTGATGTAGGCCAGCACCGGCAGATTGTGCGCAGCCGCCCACTCTTCGCTGGCCAGCAGGACGGCAGAGGCGCCATCGGTCAAAGGTGTGGAATTTCCGGCCGTCAGCGTGCCCTGTCCGGGTGCCACCTTCTTGTCAAACACGGGTTTGAGGGAGCGCAGTTTCTCAATGCTCAGGTCGGCGCGCAGATTGTTGTCCTGCGTGACGCCCTTGAACGGCGTCATCAGGTCAGTGAAGAAGCCATCCGCGTAGGCTTTGGCCAGATTCTGGTGGCTCTTGAGCGCCAGCTCGTCCTGCGCTTCACGGGGAATGGCCCACTCGCGCGCCATCTGCTCGGCATGCTCGCCCATCGAGAAACCGGTGCGCGGCTCGCCATTGCGCGGCAGCGCGGGCTGCACCAGCATGGCAGGTCGAATGCGCGCAGCCACTGACAGGCGCTGCGCAGCTGTTTTAGCGCGGGACAGGTCGAGCAAAATCTTGCGCAGCTTCTCATTCAGGGCGATGGGCGCGTCCGACGTGGTGTCCACACCGCCGGCAATGCCGCATTCGATGTGGCCCAGCGCAATCTTGTTGGCCACCACCATGGCCGCCTCCAGCCCGGTGCCACAGGCCTGCTGCAGGTCAAATGCTGGTGTCTCACGCGCCAGCGTAGTCGACAAGACACACTCGCGCACCAGATTGAAATCGCGTGAATGTTTCATGACCGCACCGGCCACCACGTCGCCCATGCGCTCACCGTGCAGGTTGAAACGGTCCACCAGGCCTTGCAGCGTGGCAGTCAGCATTTCCTGGTTGGAGGCTTGCGAGTAGACCGTGTTGGAGCGGGCGAAGGGGATGCGGTTGCCGCCCAGAATGGCGACGCGACGAATGGTGTTCATGGTGTGTTCCAAATGGAGAATGGAGAATTGAATCGGAATGGGGTTGTTGTTGCGTATCAGTAGCTCAGTTGTCCACGCAGGTGCGGCTTTTGTCCCTTGGCGTCACGCACTTCAAAGAGTGCAGTGGTGCCGTTGCGTGCGCTCCACAATGCAGCGCGGCCTGGCAAATACAGCGGTGTTTTGAACTCCACCGCAAGACGGGCCTGCTCCACTGGCGTGGTGGGCAATAGAAACGACAGTGCACGGGCATTGGTCCACATGCCATGGGCAATGGCGCGCTTGAAACCGAACAGCTTGGCCGACAGGGCGGCCATATGGATCGGGTTGCGGTCACCCGACACCGCGCCGTAGCGCCGCCCCATGTCAGCCGGTGCCGAGAACTCGGTCTGGCACGACAGGGGCGCATCGACCTGAATCTGGCTGGCGTAGGGTTCGCCAGAAGTTTCCTTGACACCCACGCGCAGCAGGCTTTGGGTGGCGCTCCAGACCAGTTCATCCCCGCGCAGAATACGCAGATCCAGCGTGAAAACCTGACCCTTTTCGTGGGCGAACAAGCTGCCGGTGCCCATCTCCACGCGCACCACGTCGCCAGCCTGCAAAGACTTGTGCTGCTCAATGGTGTTAGCCAGGTGCACCGTGCCCATGGCGGGCCAGGGACACTCAGGCGAGCACATATACGCCGTCACCAGCGGAAAGGTCAGCAACTGGGGATAAATCAGCGGCACACCCTGGCCCATCTTGAAGTCGCACAGTGCCGAATATTTGCCGACGTGCTGGGAGTTGATCTCGACCCGGGGCAACACCAGCTCCACTTGAGGCAGGCTTTTGACCAGCCCCGGGCGTTTGGCACCGGTACCCAAAGCGCGGAAAAACGTGGCCGCCAGGCTTGGGGTTTCTGTTACTTCAATCGGTTTCATGCTCATGCTCCTATCAAGCTTTGGCCGCAAACGCGCACCACGTTGCCATACAAGCCGCTCGATGCGGGCGAGGCAAACCAGGCAATGGTTTCGGCCACGTCCACCGGTTGACCACCCTGCCCCATGGAATTCATGCGGCGACCCGCTTCCCGGATGGCAAACGGCACGGCCGCAGTCATTTGGGTCTCGATGAATCCGGGGGCCACGGCATTGATGGTGATGCCCTTTTCAGCCAAAACCGGTGCCATGCTTTGCACCATGCCGATGACGCCGGCCTTGGACAAGGCGTAGTTGGTCTGGCCCAGATTGCCTGCAATACCGGAGATGGACGACACGCAGACGATGCGCGCACCAGACTTCAGCGCACCCGACTCCACCAGCGCATCGTTGATGCGCTCCTGAGTCGACAGGTTGACATTGATCACGGCCTGCCACAGGTGCTCTTTCATATTGGCAATGGTCTTGTCACGGGTGATACCGGCGTTGTGCACCACCACGTCCCAGCCGCCATCGGCCAGTGCCGCTGCCACCAGCGCCTGCGGAGCTTCCATGGAGCCAATGTCCAGCGCCAGGGATTTGGCACCCAATTTTTTGGCAACCGCGTCCAAGCCCTCCTGGGCCTGCGGCACGTCCAGACAAATCACCTGTGCGCCATCGCGTGCCATCACCTCGGCAATGGCCGCACCTATGCCGCGTGATGCGCCGGTCACCAGGATCTTCTTGCCTGCCAATGGCTGGCTCCAGTCGATGGCGGCAATGGCTGGCCCCACTGGCAAGCCGATTCGCACCACCTGCGCTGACACGTAGGCGGAACGCGGTGACAACAAGAAACGCAAGGTACTTTCCAGCTGGTCCTCGGCCCCTTCGGCCACGTAGACCAGTTGCACCGTGATGGCCCGCTTCAATTCTTTGGCCAGTGAACGGGCCAGGCCTTCGAGCGCCCGTTGCATCGTGGCCTGGCGTGGAGCGCTGCAAGCCTCGGGCGGACGCCCCAGCACAATGACCCGACCACACGGCAACACCGAACGCGCGGCGTCATGAAAGAACTGGTAAATGGCATCGGCCTGCGTGCTGTCATTCAGGCCCGTGGCATCAAACACCAGGGCCTTCACCTTCTCGCCCGGCTTGCCGTCCGTACCCCAGCGCCCGGTCATCAAGCCGGCCTGGTTGGCAATGCCGGTCCACTGCGGCACGTCTTTGTGGGCCACCGTCTGCGCGCCCATGGCCTTGAACGCCGCAGCCAGCGGAACCAGCAGTTGCGGGGTACCGCCACCACCGACCAGCACGCCGCCTTTAATCACCGGTTGGCCCGCCTTGTAACGCTCCAGCGGCAATGGCTGGGGCAACCCCAACGCGGCGGCAATGCGGGACCCGAGGGTGGAATTGGCAAAGTCAAGATACGAATCTGTCATGGGGAAACTCCTTATGGGGCGGATGTTACCGACCAATTGGTCATTTGGCGTAGAGCGCTCTGCCTAACCGAATATTGCAGTGCATCAATTCTCAAATGATCTGCGATTGGCCTATTTTGTGTACGATTGTACACATAAAGCCAAAAGGTCGATTTACAGCCCAAAATTTAACTTTTTGGCGCTTCAATGGTCGATAAAATTGCCGAAATCATTATTCGATAGAATACAAACGTACACCGAAACAGTCCAAGATGACCACGCCATCCACCGCTGCCGACCGCAAGGACAAGCTCACCCGCACCGAGCGCAAAGACCTCACCCGCAACAGCCTGCTGCAGGCAGCACTGACCCTGATGGGCGAAGGCCGCAGCTTCACCAGTTTGGGCATCCGCGAAATCGCCCGCGAAGCCGGCATGGTCCCCAACGCCTTCTACCGTCACTTTCGCAACACGGACGAGTTGGGTCTGGAGCTGGTTGAAGAAGTGGGCGTCACCCTGCGGCGTTTGCTGCGCGAGGCACGGCAATCGGGTGTCAGCGAAGTCGACATCGTTCGCCGCTCGGTCAAGGTTTACCAACAGTACGTGATCGAAAACCGACTGCTCTTTCTATTTGTCTCCAGTGAGCGTTCGGGCGGCAGTCGCATCCTGCGCATGGCTATTCGCAACGAGGTCAGCCATTTCACCAATGAGATGGCGCAAGACTTCCGACGCCTGGCGGCGTACACAGACCTCTGCACGGCCAGCTTGCAAATGGTATGCGGCCTGATCGTCATGACCATGCTGGCCGCGGCCCCCGAGATTCTGGACTTGCCACCCGATCAGCCCATGCTCGAAGACGAAATGATGGAGAACTTCGTCAACCAGCTGCAACTCATTTTGCTGGGCGCCTCATCCTGGAAAGACAAGCCGCGCACACAGTGAATCGCCCTCGGGGATAATTGATGCATGACAATTACCTACAAAGACGCACAAGGCATTGAAGGCATGCGTGTGGCCGGTCGGCTCACCTCGGAAGTTCTGGACTACCTCACGCCGTTCATCAAGCCCGGGGTCACCACCAACGAAATCGACAAGCTGGCCCACGACTACATCGTGAATGTGCAAGGCGGCATTCCCGCCCCGCTCAACTACACCGGCGGAGGCAACAAGCCCTACCCGAAATCGGTCTGCACCTCGATCAACCACCAGGTTTGCCACGGCATTCCCAATGACAAGCCGCTCAAGAAAGGCGACATTGTCAATGTGGACGTGACCGTCATCAAGGACGGCTGGCACGGCGACTCCAGCCGCATGTTCGCGGTCGGCGATGTGTCCATTGCTGCCAGGCGCTTGTGCAAGATGACCTACGACGCCATGTGGCACGGCATCAAAATGGTCAAGCCCGGCATTCATCTGGGCGATATCGGTCACGCCATCCAGCAGTTTGCCGAAGGCCACGGCTTCAGCGTGGTGCGCGAATTTTGCGGCCACGGCATTGGCCAGGTATTCCACGAAGAGCCACAAGTGCTGCATTACGGACGCCCAGGCACGCTCGAAAAACTGGTCGAAGGCATGACCTTCACCATCGAGCCCATGATCAACGCCGGCAGGAAAGACATCAAGGACGGGCCCGAGAAAGACGGCTGGACCATCGTCACCCGGGACCACTCCCTGTCGGCCCAATGGGAGCACACCATTCTGGTTACGCGCACCGGCTACGAGGTGCTGACCCTGTCCGCAGGCTCACCTCCCATACCTGCGTTTGTACCCACGCAAGCGGCCCCCTGAGACACACCGCACCCAACGATTGAACCTATGGCCGACCTACAGACAGTCCGCACTGAGTACAAGGCTCAAAAGACCCAGCTTCTACAGTCTATCGGGCACCCGGGCACCACCGGGCGCGATGTTCACAAAGCCCTTGGCCGGCTGGCTCAACTGGCCGATGGCGTGTTGCAGCAGTTGTGGGCGCATGCCGGGATGCCATCATCACTGGCCCTGCTGGCCGTGGGTGGATACGGCCGCGGTGAGTTGTTTCCATTTTCTGACGTGGACGTGCTGGTGCTGTTGCCCGATGCATTCGACCCCGAGCACGATGCCGAACTGAAAGGCCGCATCGAATCCTTCATTGGCAGTTGCTGGGATAGCGGTCTTGAAATTGGCTCCAGCGTGCGCACACTCGATAACTGCCTGGCCGAGTCGGCAAAAGACGTCACCATACAAACGGCCTTGCTGGAGTGCCGACTCGTGATTGGCAGCGGCGAGTTGATGCAGGCGTTTGAAACAGCATTTTTCACCGCGCTCGACCCCAGAGCATTTTTTGTTGCCAAGACACTGGAACTGCGCCAGCGCCATACCAAATACGAAAACACGCCCTACTCGCTGGAGCCCAACTGCAAAGAGTCGCCCGGGGGGTTGCGCGATTTGCAGGTCATCCTGTGGGTTGCCAAGGCCGCTGGCTATGGGGACGACTGGGAAACCTTGGCTGCCAACAAGTTGGCCACACCGTTTGAAGTCCAGCAAATCCGGCGAAACGAGTCCTTGCTGGTGCGCGTCAGGGCACGCTTGCACCTGATCGCCAACCGCCGTGAGGATCGGCTGATCTTTGATCTGCAAAATGCAGTGGCCGAGTCCTTCGGCTACGCCAACGTGTTCCCCGACACCGCCCGTGAAAGCGCGAAGCAGGTCGTGCGCGCCAGCGAGTCACTGATGAAGCGCTACTATTGGGCAGCCAAGGCAGTGGCGCAGCTCAACCAGATTTTGCTGCTCAATATTGAAGAGCGCCTCAACCCGTCGACCCACGTCTTGCGCCGCATTGATGACGACTTCAATGAGAAAGCCGGCATGGTTGACGTGGTCAGCGACGATCTGTACCAGCGCAAGCCCCACGCCATCCTGGCTACCTTTCTTGCGTACCAGACCACCATGGGTGTCAAAGGGCTTTCGGCACGCACCCTGCGCGCCCTTTACAACGCCCGCGACCTGATGGACTCCAGCTTTCGCAGCGACCCGGTCAACCGCGCCACGTTTCGCAAAATCTTGTTGGAGCCCCACGGCATCACCCACGCCATGCGGCTGATGAACCAAACCTCCGTGCTGGGACGCTACCTGTGGGTGTTCCGACGCATCGTGGGGCAAATGCAGCACGACTTGTTTCACGTCTACACGGTAGACCAGCACATCCTGATGGTGCTGCGCAATATGCGTCGCTTCTTCATCGTCGAACATGCACACGAGTATCCGTTTTGCTCCCAACTGGCCAGCGGCTGGGACAAGCCGTGGCTGCTGTATATAGCGGCCCTGTTTCACGACATAGCCAAGGGGCGCGGTGGCGACCACTCGGACCTGGGTGCACTGGAGGTGCGGCGCTTTTGCAAGCAGCATGGATTTGCCCTTGAAGACACCCAGTTGATCGAATTTGCGGTGCGCGAGCACCTGTCCATGAGCCGCATCGCCCAAAAATCCGACTTGAGCGACCCGCAGGTCATTGCCGACTTTGCCAAGCGGGTCGGCAACGTGCGCCATCTCACAGCGCTGTACCTGCTGACCGTGGCCGACATCCGCGGCACATCACCCAAGGTCTGGAA
>JAIPDC010000006.1 GCA_021737865.1 Rhodoferax sp. | reverse complement strand
CGCAGACGAACTGTTCAATGACCTCGAAAAGAACAGCAGCAAGTAAACGCGCAACACTACCCCGAGCGGTTGACTATGCCAAGTCCTTTTTGAAGGACTGGGAGCGCATCACACGGGCGGGTCGCTTCGACTTGAACCGGCTAAAGGAAGTGATGCTGCTGTTGATCGCGAACGATGGACCGCTTGGGCCTGAATGGCTTGATCACCCGTTGTGTGGCGATTGGGTCGGGCATCGGGAGTGTCATGTTGGCGGTGATTTTTTGCTTGCCTACAAACTTGATGACAGCAGCAAGCAAGGGTTAATTATCTTTGTCCGAACTGGAACACACGCTGATTTGTTCGAGTAAGAACAAGTTCACGCCCAGTCTCTGACTGGCTGCTCGGCGTCAAACTGACGCAGCCAAGCCAGTATTTTGATCTCGCGGCCTAGTTCACCGCAACCCACTTCAATCATCACGTATGCCGGTTCGATTCCCATTTGTTCTGGGCAACCTGTGTGCAAAAGTTGCGATTAGCTGCACTCATACAAACGTGATCACGAAAAGTGGCCGAATCCGGCGCCGTAGCTAGGGAAAATTGATCTCCCAGCTCATACAAAACCATGATACAAACGCTGTTCCAACTTCGATGCTGTCGAGTGAAGAGAGAAGTGGAGCGGGTTCCCATCACCCGCTCCAAACTAACGCAGTGTCACCTCGATCACCACAGGAAAGTGGTCCGATGGGTACAGTCCGTCATACAAGTCGGTAATGACCTTGTGCGATTTGACCTCCTGGCCCGGGCTGACAAACAGGTAGTCGATCTTATTTCCGGGTTGCAAGTCCTTGCCAAAGCCATTGAAGGTCATGTCTCCGCCCGTGCCTGGGGCAACGGTCACCACTGCTGCATCGTGCATCTGATGTGTCAACAATTCATACCCAGGAAAGTTCGCAGCAGCATTGAGGTCACCCACCAGGATTCTTGGTGACTTGTCGCTCATCCCGGCGATGACTCTTGAAATCAATGCCGCACTTTCTTTGCGGGCGCGCTGTCCCATGTGATCAAAATGTGTATTGAGGAAGCTTAAGTTCTGCCCCGTACTCTTGCTCTTGAGGCTGACAATGGTTACTGTGCGATTGAGCGCAGCGTCCCATCCGATTGACACTTGCTCTGGCGTTTCAGATAACCACAACGTCTTCTACGAGTTGATGGAAAAAGCAGAACGCCGCACGAATACAGCATTCATTTCGCCTTTGTCGGCGCCGTCATCACGCCCAACCCCAACCCAGTCAAAATCGCCCAGAAGCACTGCCAGACTCCTGGCTTGAAACAACTCCACCTCCTGCAACCCAACGACGTCCGCCCGGGATCGCCGGATAACGTCTGCCACCAAAAATTTTCGCCGACTCCAATGATTGACATCGCTTTCGTTTTCGCAATATCCGCAGCGAATGTTGTAGCTCATCGCGCGGATGGGTTGCTGTTCCTGCGCCGGTTGTAGGCGAGCATTCAAGAACTCCAGCGCCTTGGGAAACGCCCCCCGCCAAAATCCCCAATCGTGCCCCCCGTCGCTCACCTTCAATGCGATGGCATCCGGTTGATGGATGCGCAACTTGTCAAACAGCATGGTGGAGTGCAGCGCAATGCCAAGATTGTCGTGATCGCCCGCCTCGATGTAGAGCGGCACAATGGTTGCTGACTGCTTGTAGGCATTCAGAAATCGGGTGTAGTGCTGCGTGCTCCACTTCTGCAGATCAAATCGACCAGCTGTCTGGAATGGCGGTTGAGAGAGTGCAGAAGAGTGTTCTGGTGGCCACGGATCGTAGATCGCCGGGCTGAACAATGCGGCGGCTGTAAACATCTGCGGATATTTGAGCACCAGATTCAGGGCACCATATCCACCAGCAGAAACTCCGGCAACGAGGCGCTGGGGCGGGTGTTGTTGTACGCGAAAGTTGGATTCAACATGCGGCATCAACTCATTTAGCAAGGCCGATTCAGCCTTTGCGCCCACACTATCGATCCACCATGTCCGTGAGTGCCCCGGCATGACCACCACCATAGGCTGAATTTCTCCACGCCTGACAAGGCCGTCTATCGTGTCTTTGACGCTTCCTTCCTTCCACCACTCGTTCTCATCACCACCTGCGCCATGCAGTAGGTACAGCACGGGGAACTGCTGGTTTGTATGTGCATAGTCATCCGGAAGATAAACAAGATAGCGGTGTTCCTTGCCCAGAATTGGGGAGTGAAAAGTCTGCTGCGTTAGCTCACCACCATTCGCTCCAATGCCCATCAATAGCAAACCGAAATGTATCAATATCCGAATGATGTGCCGCATAATTTCTCCCGCTCGAAGGGATTACCAGTCAGTAGACAGCAACTCGAAATGGCAGCTAAAAGGGGTTTGGTGCCGCGTCGCTTTTCATCCATTTTTTTACCTCGGAGCGGACTCGATACGGAACGCTTCCAAAGCTTTTGAAGCGGGTTTCAATGTCCTGAAGGGAAGCCTTTGCAAAATCAAGTTCCGGCAAGGGGTGTTCTTCGTCATTCATCACCAGACCCCAGTTCGATTGCAGTTGCCCACCGTTGAAACTTATAACCTTGAAGGACCAGACAGCAGCAGCCCAGCCCAGTTGGGCATACGCATCAAAACTGGCGCGGGTGATTTGTCCTCCCAGTTCGCCATCCATGTCGGCCCAAGGCTGAAATTCACCCATGAACAAAGGGGTGTCGAGCGCCCTCATACGTTCTTTCCATACGCACAGTCCGCTGCCGGCAGGTACACACTGCAACCAGTCCCGGTGGACATCGACGCCCGGCTTGCCCCAGCCGAAATGACCCGGATAGGGGTGCGTCTCAAAGACAACATTGTGCATGCCGTGCTCTAGGGGTTTGCCGTAAGCAGCAATCCCGTTGGGGTGGTCGGCCAACAAGATAATGTGGTGCGGATCAATCTCGCGGATGCTTTTATAAAGCTTGCGACTCACCTCAACCAACTGCACATCGGTGCTGCCCCAGGGTTCATTGAGCAATCCATAGCCGGCAACCACGGGGTTGTCCCTGTAACGCGTGGCAATTTGCCGCCACAGCCAATCGGTTCGCTGTTGGTATTCGGGCTTGGTCCAATAGTGGTTCTGGCCAGCGCAGCCGCTGTGGTGCTCTTTTCCCTGCGCGCCGACTGCCCCGTGCAAATCAAGAATGACATAGAGCCCGCGCGACTTGGCCTTGGCAATTGCCGCATCGAGGTAATGCCAGGCATCGGGTCGGAGGTGACGGGGATTATTCTCGTCCTCGATGAGGCTCCAGATGAACGGCAGGCGCACCATGTTCAAACCGAACTGGGGTATCAAATCCCAATCTCGGTCGGTGATCCAGTTGTCACGAAAGAGTCTGATCAGACGTTCGCGCTCCTGAAGTCCGAATCGCTGATCCAGCACAGTCTGCAACGAGCAGTGGTCGTTCACCGCCGTGTTGTCGGGGTAGCCCATCATCCAGAATTCCGGAAGCAGCCAGTTACCCAGGTTAACGCCTTTGAGCGCAATGGGACTGCCGTCAGATGTAACCCACTGCGTGCCCTGCGTGCGCAACAGGGAATGGGCGTCGTCCTGCAACTCAAAATTCGCACGCAAGCGGATGTCGGCGGCAGAGGCGCCGACCATCAACTCGAAGTCACCCGGTTCGGCTCCCCACTGCAATTGGGCGTTGTAGAAGGACAGCTTTTCGCGGTCCACCGTGAAGGTGACACGACGCGACTGGCCCGCTTCAAGCCGGACCTTCTGAAAATCCTTCAGCTCAAGAACCGGCCGCACGACGGACGCCACTTTGTCTCGCAGGTACAGTTGCACGACCTCTTCTCCAGCCACATTGCCCGTGTTCTTCAATGTCAGTGAGGCGGTAATCTTTTCGCCCTTACGCATGCGGGTCGTGTCCAGGCGAAGATCGGCATACGCAAAGTCGGTGTAGCTCAGCCCGAATCCGAACGGGTAGCGCGGGCTGCCCTGCAAATCGATATAGCCGCTGACATAGCCGCCCGCCTTGTCATCGGCAGCCGGGCGGCCGGTGTTGAACTTGTTGTAGTAAACGGGAATTTGCCCCTCGGCGCGCGGAAAACTGATCGGCAGCTTGGCGCTCGGGTTGTAGTCGCCCAAAAGCACATCGGCGATAGCGTTGCCTGCTTCACTGCCCAACCACCAGCTGTAAAGAATGGCGGATACGTTGTCCGCTATCCAGTTGAATACCAGTGGACGACCCGCGTTGATCAACACCACAATGGGCTTGCCAGTGGCCTGTAACGCTTGAACCAGTTCCTCCTGCACACCGGGCAGGCGCAGACTGCTGCGGCTCTTGGCCTCGCCGCTCATGTCCCAGCGCTCGCCCACGCTCACCACCACCACGTCCGCTTGCCGGGCAATGCGGATGGCTTCTGCAAAGCCGCTGCGGTCATCGCCCTCGATCTCGCTGCCTTTGGCGTACAGCAGTTTCGTGTCGGGACGCAGATGATTCTTAAGCCCGTCCCATTGGGTCACGATGAACTTGGAGTAGTCAACATCCGGCAGAGTCACCGACCAGAACCCGTGGTTATCCTTGACGGCTTTGACCATGGGGCCGATGAAGGCGATGGTCCTGGTGTCTCTGGAAAGTGGAAGAACTTTCTTGTCGTTTTTTAGCAGAACGATGCTTTTTGCGGCCATCTCACGTGCCGCAAGTCGGTGCGCTGTATGACCCACCAGCGCCTTTTCGCGCTCGGCATTGCTGAAGCGAAACGGGTCATCAAACAGGCCCAGTTCGAACTTTTTGCGCAGCACGCGCCGCACGGCATCATCCAGCACAGTTTGCGTGACCTTTTTGTCGGCCAATAACGCGGGCAAATGGTCACGATAGGCGTTGCTTTCCATGTCCATGTCGCTCCCGGCGTTGATGGCCAAGCGGGCGGCATCGGACTTGTCCCGGGCGTAGCCGTGCGCCACCATTTCGCCGACGGATCCCCAATCGGACACCATAAAGCCCGTGAACCCCCATTGGCCCTTGAGGATGTCACGTTGCAGATAGGTGCTGCCCGTGGCCGGAATGCCGTTCAGGTCATTGAAGGAGTTCATGAAGGTGGCGGCACCCGCATCCAGGGCGGCTTTGAATGGCGGAAGGTAGGTCTCCCACAGCATACGCTGGCTCATGTCGACTGCGTTGTAGTCACGCCCGCCCACCGCGGCACCATAGGCAGCAAAGTGTTTGGCGGTGGCCATGACGGAGTCCGTGTCGCCGAGTTTTTTGCCCTGAAAGCCCTTGACTCGGGCATAGGCAATTTTCGAGGCCAAGTAGGTGTCTTCGCCTGCCCCCTCCATCACACGCCCCCAGCGAGGGTCGCGTGCGATATCGACCATGGGTGCAAAGGTCCAGTGAATGCCGCTGGCCGCAGCCTCGATGGCTGAAATTCGCGCACCCTGCTCAATGGCGGTCAGGTCCCAACTGGCGGCCTCTGCCAGGGGAATGGGGAATGTTGTCTTGTAGCCATGGATCACATCCATTCCAAACAGCAGTGGAATCTTCAGGCGTGACTGCATTGCCACTTCCTGGTACTGGCGGGTCGAGTTGGCTCCAATTACATTCAGCAACGAGCCGACGTACCCTTCCCGGATGCTCCTTTCCTGGTCGCCTTTGAAGGTGACAGGACCGGTGGCTTGTGATTCGCCCGAGTACTGTGTGAGTTGCCCCACCTTTTCCTGCACGGTCATGCGCTGCAACAGCGCTTCCACTTTGGCGTCCAGTGCATCAGCGTGTGCTGCGTTGACGGACAGAAGCGTAAATGCCTGAACAAGGCAAAACAATGCAGTTAACAGATGGGGTATTTTCATACAACACTTTTCACTCTGAAAGGCCTTCCGCCGGGACACGCACGCCGGTTTTAGCATCAAACCAATGGGCGTGTTCTTGCGCAAACTCCATGCCAACAATGTCGCCGACTTTCATTGAGACGCTTGGCGCCGTACGGGCGGTGATATTGCCGCTGGCGGTTTTCATCACCACAAACGTATCGGCCCCAGTGGGCTCCACCAGCATCACCTCGCCACGCCAGTGGGCGTCGGCATTGAAGCGGATGTGTTCAGGTCGCAGCCCCAACTGTCCCTCGCCCGTCAACGGGCAACCCGTGAATTCGCCGCCGCCTTTAGAGGTAAATAGGCTTCCATTCCGCGTAGATATTGCGCTGCCAGCTATGAAATTCATAGTGGGTGACCCGATGAAGCCGGCCACATAGGTGTTGGAGGGGCGGCTGTATATGTCGTCCGGCGTGCCGATCTGCTGCAGGATGCCGTCTTTCATGACCGCAATGCGACTGCCCAGCGTCATGGCCTCGATCTGGTCGTGCGTGACATACACGCTGGTGATGCCTGACAGAAGGTGCAGTCGCTTGATCTCGGCGCGCATCTCGACCCGCAGCTTGGCGTCCAGATTGGAGAGCGGTTCGTCAAACAAGAAGAGTTGCGGGTCGCGCGCCAGTGCACGGCCCATCGCCACGCGCTGGCGCTGGCCACCCGAGAGCTGTGCGGGGCGACGTTCCAGCAAATGCTCGATCTGCAGCATGGCGGCCACCTCGGCGATGCGCTTGACGCGGGCCGCCTTGGGAACCTTGCGCATTTCCAACGCAAAGCCGATGTTGTCGGCAACGCTCATCGTGGGGTACAGCGCATAGCTCTGGAACACCATGGCGATGTCACGCTGGGCTGGCGCCACGCCGACCACGTTCTTTCCAGAGATGCGCAACTCGCCTTCGCTGGGTTCCTCCAATCCGGCAATGATGTTGAGCAGCGTGGATTTGCCGCAACCTGACGGGCCGACCAGGATCAGAAATTCGCCGGGCGCAACCTCGATGTCAATGCGCTTGAGCACCTCGACCGCATGGGCGTCCTTGCCATAAATTTTCCGGATACCGGCGATGTGTAATGAGGCTGCCATATGTGCGTCTATCCCTTCACGGCACCAGCCGTGAGTCCCTTGACAAAATATTGACCGGCCAGCACGTAGACCAGCATGGTGGGCAGCCCCGCAATCACGGCAGCGGCCATGTCCACGTTGTAGCTCTTGACGCTGCTCGAGGTATTGGCCATGTTGTTCAATCCGACGGTAATGGGCTTGCTATCGGCACCACTGAAAGCCACCCCAAACAGAAAATCATTCCAGATATTGGTGAACTGCCAGATCAGCGTCACCATCAGAATAGGGGTGGACATTGGCAACACGATGCGCCAAAAAATGCGCCAGAAACCAGCCCCGTCCATGCGCGCCGCGTTCACCAGCTCCTTGGGAATCGCTGCGTAATAGTTCCGAAAGAACAGCGTGGTCCCCGCCATCCCCGCAAGGCAATGCACCAGCACCAGCCCGGCAACCGAACTCGACAGCCCCAAATGGCCCAGCACCTGGCTCATGGGCAGCAACACCACCTGAAACGGCATGAACACGCCAAAGAGCAGCAAGCCAAACAGCAGCTCACTGCCGCGAAAGCGCCACATGCTCAGAACATAGCCGTTGACGGCACCCCAGGCAGTCGAGAGCAACACGGCGGGGACCGTCATGCTCACCGAATTCCAGAAATAGGGCTGCAGACCCCGGCAATCGACCCCGGTACACGCCGCAGACCAGGCAGTCTGCCAGGCCTCCAGATTGATGGAACCCGGAAGACTGAGCAGGTTGCCGGAGCGGATTTGCGCGGCGTCTTTCAAAGACGTTGTCAACATCACATACAGCGGCGCCAGAAAGAACACTGCCGCCAGCAAGAGAATCGCGTACAGCAGTGCGCGTGGCAGGTATTTAACGATCATGGAGCTTGCCGCGCAATTCGCTGTAAAGGTAGGGAACCACGATGGCCGCCACCGTGGCCAGCATCATGGTGGCACTGGCAGCGCCCAAACCAATTTGTCCACGCGTGAAACTCATCACAAACATGAACGTCGCAGGTACGTCGGTGGAGTAACCAGGGCCACCCGCCGTGAGCGCCATGACCAGGTCAAAGCCTTTGATGGACAAATGGGACAGCACCAAAATGGTGGAGAAGACCACTGGCCGCAGTATGGGCAAGATAATGCGCCAGTAAATTCGCGGCAGCGAAGCGCCGTCCATCTGCGCCGCCTTGATGATGCTGTCGTCGATGCCGCGCAAGCCGGCCAGGAACAGGGCCATGGCAAAACCGGCGGACTGCCAGATACCGGCAATCACCACGCAGTAGATCGCTGTGTCCGACTGCACTAACCAATCGAAGTGAAAGCTGGACCAGCCCAGATCCTGCATGAGTTTTTCCAGCCCCATGCTGGGGTTCAAAATCCACTTCCAGGCGGTTCCGGTGACGATAAATGACAACGCCATCGGATACAGATAAACGGTGCGAAGGAAGCCCTCGGCTCGAACCTTCTGGTCGAGAAAAATGGCCAGCGTGAGCCCCAGGGACAAGGCACCGCCAACATAGAGGACGCTGAATATGCCCAGGTTCTTGAGTGCCACCCACCAGCGGTCCATCTCAAACAGCCTTCGGTACTGCTCCAGGCCCACAAACTGATCGTAGTTGGGCAGCATGCGCGATGCAGTCACGGACAGCACGCCATTCCAGATCATCAGTCCGTAAATGAAAGCGAACCCCAATACGAACGCAGGTGCGACAACCAGCTTGGGCAGCAGAGATTCGGGCGAACGCAACACTACGACTCAAATGAAGTGACTGCCCGGCGGAAATTACCGGGTTGCGGCGGCTTTTGCAATGTTCTTCATGCCATCAGCCAACGATACCTTGTCGTCTGACCAGAATTGGCTGACAGCGTCCTTGATGGCACCTTCTGCGGCTGGCCTGATCGCCATCCCATGGGCCACAGACGGCACCAGTCCGCCGATTTTGGCGGTCTCGACAAAGTCTTTGCTCGATAACCGGGCGCAGTCGTCAAATTTGTCCATGGCAACATTCAAACGCACGGGGATGGAGCCCTTGTTGAGATTGAACACCTGCTGGAAATCGGTTCCCATGATGGAGGCGGCCAGGTCGTTCTGTGCCTTTTGCGCACCCGCATCCTTGAGCTTGAACATGGCAAACGAATCGACATTGAAGGTGTAGGCGCTGGCGCTCCCCGGTGCGGCGGCACATAAAAAGTCCTTGCCCGGCTTTTTGCCGGCCGCCACAAACTCGCCCTTGGCCCAATCACCCATGAACTGGAAGGCCGCCTTGTCCTGAATCACCAGGGCTGTGGACAAATTCCAGTCACGCCCGGGAGCGGCAGGGTCCACATAGGTTTTTAACCGGCGAAAGGTCTCCAGGGACTTCTTCATAGTCTCGCTGCTGAGCGCCTTCGGGTCCAGCTTGACCAGGGCGTCTTCGTAAAATCTGGCTCCACCGACCCCGAGCACCACCGATTCAAAGGTCGTGAAGTCCCAGATGTTCTGACCGCTGTGCGCGACTGCAATCAGGCCCGCCTTCTTGATTTTGTCGGCCGCCACGAAAAACTCGTCCCAGGTTTTGGGCATGCTGGCCACGCCCGCCTTCTGGAGGACCCCGGCACTGCCCCACAGCCAATTAACACGGTGAACATTGACTGGAACCGCTACATAGTTGCCTTTGTATTTCATAACGTCGGCGACCACTTTGGGCAGCAGGGTGTCCCAGTTTTCGGCTTTGCCAACACCTTCCAGGTTCGCCAGCACGCCTTCCGAAGCCCACTCCTGAATAGCGGGCCCCTTAATCTGGGCAGCTGCGGGAGGATTGCCCGACACCACCCGGCTCTTCAATACCGTGGCCGCATTGTCACCACCACCACCGGCCACGGCGAAGTCTTTCCAGGTATGGCCTTTGGCCTCCATCATTTTCTTTAGCTCAGCAACCGACTTGGCTTCGCCGCCGGATGTCCAGAAGTGCAAAACTTCAACCTGTCCCGCCGCAGCGGTGGTTGCGATCATTGCGGATGCGAGGGCTGCTGTCAGTCGCGATGTATTGAGCATGAACGATCCACTTACTTGATTGAATTGATTGTTGCGTCATGAAATTGAAAAGGTGCCTGCCGAAAACCACCAAACGGCAGGCACCCTCTCGCCCTCAACGCGAACTTGATTGTGTTTGGAACCGTTTCCAATTGCATCAGCACTTACCCTAGTGCAGGGTCGCTAATGGAGTCGTCCCCGGTCTCCATGCGCCCAGCAAAGCGGCGGAAAAAACCCGGGCATTGCACTACCGTAACGCGCAAGTCATACCAGTAGCCGTTGTGCGCAATGTCCCAGGCCAGCAACACGGACTGCCCTGGACTCAACCGCCTGCGCACGCTGCGCTGCGGCCCATAAGCAGGCTCTCTGACATCCACAATGCAAGCAGCAGTGCCCGGGTTCACCATGTGCAGTTCCAGGTGACACTGCTCCAGGTTGTAGCGAACTTTGAATTCCGGTTGCGCCCGGGATGGCATAACAGCCGGGCCCGCGAACTGACTATGAAATCCATTGGGGCCCAGTATCCACAGATCGTAGGCAGCGCCGCGCTGCGCCCACGGCCAACGGTCAACCAGTTGCTGGCTGGCCTCCACCGTGTAGCGTCGTGGAATGTGGGCCGGGTTGTTGCGGTCATAGACGTGAAACACGGCGGCGCCGCCGCCTTGGTTCACCAGACTCAATTCCATACTGCGGTGCTGCGATTGGACGCTGCCATGCACCAGCAACTGGTAGGGCAAAGCGCGCGAGGGCCGGGTGCCCGGACTTTGCCGGGGCGGCTCGCCTTGGACCGGCAGGGCTGGCATCACCCGCTGCGGCAAAGCGGCGGCACGCGCTGCAGCCTCCTGTGTAGACGGCCACCCCGGTAAGGGCGATGTATCGGGGCGGGCAAAGTCGAACGCACTGGTCAAGTCACCGCATACCGCGCGCCGCCAGGCCGATATGTTGGGCTCCTGCACGCCAAAGCGCTGCTCCATGAAGCGGATGACGGAAGTGTGGTCAAAAACCTGCGAATTGACCCATCCGCCCCGGCTCCAGGGCGAGATGACGAGCATGGGCACCCGCGGCCCCAGACCGTACGGGCGGTACAGGAGCGACTGCTCCAACGCGCGCTGGTGGTAATCCTTCAGGTGTTGGTGGTACTCGCCACCCACATCCACGGTCGAGGCGCCAGCCAGCACGCGCTGCGCCGGGTCTGCGTGCCACGCAATGACCGAGGGCACTGCGGGCGGGGGCATATGGTCAAAGTAGCCGTCGTTCTCGTCAAAATTGAGAAACAGCACGGTGCGGCTCCACACATCGGGATTGGACGTTAGGGCCTGCAGCACCTGCGAGGTGAAGTGCGCCCCTTGTGCAGGGCTGGACATTTCGGGGTGCTCGGAGTCCTTGGCGCCGGCGATGATCCAGCTGACTTGAGGAAGTTGATTCGCCTGCACATCGCGGCGCAATTGCTCCAGCGTGCGCGTGCTCAGGCCCCGCTGCTTGAACTCGACGCTGGAACCTGGTGCATCGGCAGCCGCCTGCCGAAAGTTATGGAAACCCGCCAGAGGGTTGTCATCGTAGTTGTCGGCCATGTCCTGGTACACCTGCCAGTCTATGCCTGCGGCCTGCAATCGCTCGGGGTAGGTGGTCCAGGTATAGCTGGCCACGCCGGGCTTGGCCTGCAGGGAGTCCAGCTCGTTGTAGAGGGCGGGGCCATTGCCCGCGCCCTGCGGGTCGTTAGTGCCCGTCCACAGGAACAGCCGGTTCGGGTTGGTGCCGCCATGAAATGCGCAGTGGTAGGCATCGCAGACGGTAAACGCATCGGCCAGTGCGTAATAAAGCGGCAGGTCGGCCGCTCCGTAATGGCCCACCGAATGTGCACCCTTGAACTGCGTCCAACGCGACATGCGGCCGTGGTCCCACGCCTGCTGGGCATCAACCCAGGTGTGGGCGGTGCCTTCGGCACGCATCAGCTCGAAGTGCTGCGTGGTATCGAGGTGAAAGGGGCGCGCCGCCGCCTTCAGGGTAGGGATGGAAAAGCGGTCAGCAAACCCGCGCACACCGCGCATGGCGCCGAAATAGTGGTCGAATGATCGATTTTCCTGGGTCAGCACGACGATGTGGGCGACGTCGGCAATGGTGCCGGTTTGGCGCCGGGGCTCCACGGCAACGGCCTCGCGCAACCAGCCCGGCAACAAACCAGCAGCCGGTACGGCCCGTGCGGCTGTCCGCAGCAGGCTGCGCCGAGTGAGAAAGAGTTTTGGATTCAATTGGGCTGAAGCCCTCGTAGAACAACCGTATATAGCTACTTTTTTCGTAGCATTTTGACACTCGGTGCGGCCGCTTTCCAGACAAAGGTGGCGGCACTGCCGGGCTGCAAGCTGTAGGCAAAAGTCTGCCGCTGGGCATGCACAGAAAAGTGCCGCGCAGTGGGCGCGGAATTGAGTACGATCAGCGCAATGGAGTGGTCGTCCACATTTTGAAAGGCAACGGTTTCCAGACCATCGACACCGGTGGTGGAGTCAATGCGGTGCGCGCCGGGACGTACAAAGCGACTGGCGTGTGCCAGAGCGTAGTAATCCAGGTTACGGGTAACTTCACCGGTTTTGGAGTTGATGACGACAATACCGCGGCAGTCCGGGCAGCCGCCCGTGTGCGGGCCGTAGTTTTCATCCAGCGCCAGATTCCACATCAGCACGCTTCTGGCCCAGTTGCGGGTGGCACCGATTACCAAGTTGCGCAGATTCCAGGGGAAGGTCTCTTCCCACTTGGCATTCCCCTCACCGCCGGAGCATTCGGTGAAGTAGACGTCCTTGTCCGGATAACCGTTGCGAACCCCCGTCTGCACCGATGGATCACCCTTGTAGCAATGCCAGGCGACACCGGCAATATAGCCACGCGCCTTTGGGTTGCCCAGCACGTCCAGCGGTGCTTGCGGCTCGTCCCAGTTGTGGTCCCACTCCAGAATGCGGACCGGCTTGACACGCTTGGCAAACAGGGGGCCCAGGTGATCGCCAATGAAGCGGGCGCGGCTTGCTGAATCAAAACGCATACCGGGATAGTCCGGCGGCACGTAGTGCGGCTCGTTCTGCACCGTCACGGCGTAGAGCGGGACGCCTTGTTCCTCCATAGCGTCGGCAAACTTGCCGAAGTAGCGGGCATATACGTCGTAGGCTTCGGGCTTGAGTTCACCGCCAACCAAGTTGCCACTGGTCTTCATCCATGCCGGAGCGCTCCAGGGCGAGGCCATCACTTTGAGTGTGGGGTTGATCAGCATGGCCTGCTTGAGCACAGGCAGCACGTCGGCCTGCATGGGCGCGATGGAGAATTTTTCGAGGGCAAAGTCGCTCTGATCCGCAGACACATCGTCCAGGGAATAGTGTGTGAGCGAAAAATCTGATGCGCCGATCGTCAGTCGCGTGAAGCTGAAGCCCAATCCAGGCGCCGCGCCAAAAAGCTCCTGCATGAGTTGCTGGCGTTGGGCTGCATCCATCCGATGCTGAATGAGCCAGGCCGATGCGTCGGTGATATTGGCTCCAAAGCCCACCATTTCCTGGTATCGCCTGGTGGTATCCACCTCGATGTTCAGGGGCAGAGCCGCTGCACCGCTAAAGCGCACCGGTGTCTCAGCAAACAGCAGCTTGGTCTTGTCGGTCAAGGTGACCCAGGGCTGCACCGTGTTTGTGACTGCGGCCGGGGGAGTTGCCCACGCCTGGAGTCCGATCATGCCAATAACCGCCATGGCGACGTGGGTCCAGGCGCGCATTCCCGGTTTGCGGTGTTTCATCATTTTTGCTATATAATTGATAGCTGCTTGCGCAGGTTTCACGGGGGTTTAGGGCTATAAACGCTGTTCGGAACCGCTGTCAAACAGCGAAATCTTCTGAACATCCAAGTTGAAGCGCACGGTCTGATCGACCACCACGCCCAAACTGCCAGAGACGACGCAGGACAGTAGATTGCCGGCCAGCGTAATCCACACAACGTGGTGATTGCCCATAGGTTCGATCAAGGAAACGGCGCCTTCATGAGGGCCGTCCCCCTGAATCAGCAAGCTCTCGGGGCGAATGCCGAGCACCACTTCCTGCCCATCGCGCACCACGCCTTGCCAGGGGTAGGCGCTGACATCAAGCACGATGTCACCGCAGATAAAGCTTTCGCCAGCTGAATCCCGGCGCAGCGTGCCGCGAAGGATGTTCATGGCCGGCGACCCCAGAAAGCCCGCAACAAAGAGATTGACAGGACTCTCGTAAACCTGCGCCGGTGAGCCAATTTGCTGAATATGCCCGCCGCGCATTACCACGATGCGGGTGGCAAGCGTCATAGCCTCGACCTGATCGTGGGTGACGTAGATCATGGTGTTGCCAAGGGTCTTGTGCAACAGCTTGAGTTCGCGGCGCAATTCGGCACGCAACTTGGCATCCAGATTCGACAAGGGTTCGTCGAACAGAAAAACGCCCGCTTCGCGCACCAGTGCGCGCCCAATGGCCACGCGCTGGCGCTGCCCACCCGAGAGTTGCGAGGGCTTGCGTTGCAGCAAGGGCTGTAGTTGCAGCATCTCTGCTGCCCTGGTGACCCTGCGCTCAATCTCCGCCTTGGGCGTGCCGTTGATTCGCAGTCCAAACGACATATTGCGCTCCACCGTCATGGTGGGATAAAGCGCATAGGACTGGAAAACCATGCCGATGTTGCGGTCGGTCGGGTCGGCCCAGGTCATGTCTTTGCCCCCGATGTCGATGCGACCGTTGGCCACATCAATCAGCCCGGCAATGCTGTGCAGCAATGTGGACTTACCGCAGCCCGAGGGGCCCAGCAGCACGAGGAACTCGCCGTCAACGACATCCAGACTCAAGTCCTTGATGACCTCGTTGGCATCAAAGCGAATGCATAGATTGTGAATTTCAACGCTAGCCATGTGTAAATCCTCTTATCCCTTGACCGCACCGGCTGCAATGCCGCGCACAAACCAACGCCCCGAGATGAAATACACCACCAGCGGCACCATGGAAGTCAGAATGGTGGCCGCCATGTTGACGTTGTACAGGCGTGTGCCAGTGGTCGTATTGATGACGTTATTAAGCTGCACCGTCATGGGCAGGTTGTCGCGCCCGGCAAACACCAGACCCAGTATGTAGTCGTTCCAAACGCCGGTGATCTGCATGATGGCCGCCACGATGACGATCGGGGTAGACATGGGCAGCATGAGTTGTACAAATATCCTGAAGAAGCCTCCGCCATCAATGCGCGCGGCCTTAAACAGTTCTTGCGGAATGGACAGGTAGTAGTTGCGAAACAGCAGGGTCATGACCGGCATACTGAAAATGACATGAATGACCACAATGCCTGGCAACGAACCAAACAGCCCCACGCTGGCCAGAATGCGCACCAGCGGAAACATCATCACCTGCACGGGGATGAACGCACCCATCATCAAAATGCCAAACAATGCCTGCGAGCCCCGTGGACGCCAAAATGACAAGGCGTAACCATTGAGCGCGCCGAGCATGATTGGAAACAAGGTACTGGGAATAACGATCCAGATCGAGTTCCAGAACCCGCCGCGAATTCCGTCACAAGAAACTCCTGTGCAGGCGGAGGTCCACGCAGCGACCCAGGGCTCTACCGTGACACTGATGGGAAACGCGAAGATGTTTCCGAGCCGGATTTCGTCCATGGATTTGAACGATGTCACGAGCATGATGTACAGCGGCATCAAAAAGAACAGCGAAGCCGACAGCAAAAATGCATAGATGCCAATGCGAGCCGGGCGCATGCGCCAAGGGCGGCGCGCAGCCGAAGACGGCGTGGCCACAGCGGTCATTTCAGCGCGTCCCTACGGGCGGCCCGGCTGCGGGCATACAGAAAAGGCGCAACCAGTGCCAGCACCGTCAGCAGCAACACGATAGACCCTGCGGATGCCAAAGCGATGTTGGCGCGGCCAAAGAGGTGGTCCATGATGAACTTGGCTGGTACTTCACTCGCCGTGCCTGGCCCCCCCTGGGTCATGGACACCACGGAGTCGAACACTTTGACTACCGCCGTCAACAGCAGCACGAAGACGGTCGCCACCGATGGCCCGATCATCGGCAGCACGATGGAGACATACACACGCCAGGTTGGAATTCCATCGAGCCGTGCCGCCTTCCAGATTTCCTCGTCAATGCCACGCAGACCGGCCAATAGCATCGCCATCACCAGACCCGAGGCTTGCCAAACGGTGGCAATGACGATGGTGTAAATGACCATATCCTGATCAATGATCCAGTCAAAGGTGAAATCCTCATAGCCCATTTGCCGTACCGCCTGTTGCAGGCCGTTGCCCGGGTTAAGCATCCACTGCCACACCAAGCCGGTGGCCACGAATGACATGGCGTAGGGATACAGGAACACGGTGCGAAAAAGCCCCTCCCCCATCACTTTTTGATCGATGAAAACCGCCAGCAAAAAACCAATCACCATGCATGCGGCGATAAACAACACACCGTATAAAGCCAAGTTTTCCAACGACAGCATCCAGCGGTCGTTATTGAACAAACGCACATACTGAGCAACACCCACCCATTCGTCAGATGGAAAGGTGCGGGAATTGGTGAACGAAATTCTGAGGGACCACAGCACCGTGCCAACATAGGCAACGATGACGGTTATCGCCATCGGCAACAGTGCCGCCCAAGACACCGCATGCCGCAAAAATTGCCTGAAATTGATCTTCATGAAAAGCGCAAAACCATCAATTGGCCAACGCGGCGGCAATGTCTTTTTGAACCTTTTCGACCGGTACGGCCTTGTTCCAGTAGGCGGTCAAAATATCATTCAGCGCGCCATTCTGGTCAGGATTCATGTAGACCTCGCCATTGCCCAACTGGCGGGACTTGTCCTTCATGATGGCCAGTCCTTTTTGGGCGCAGATATCCATCTTGGACGAATCCACGTCGGTGCGAACCGGAATAGACCCTTTCTTGTTGCTGAACTCCACCTGCGTCGCAGGAATCAGCATAGTCCCGGCCAGCATCTTCTGGGCCTTGATGGCCTCTGCATTGGCTGTCTTGGGGAACACAAACACATCGCCTTGAATGATGTAGGCGGACTTGGGACCAAAGCCCGGTATGCAGCCATAGTCCTTGCCCGGAGATTGCTTGGCCAGGGCAAACTCGCCCTTGGCCCAGTCTCCCATGATCTGAACGCCGGCCCTGCCGGTGATCAGCATCGCGGTCGCATCGTTCCAGTTACGCCCGGGAGCGGCCTTGTCCACATAGGATTGCAGACGTTTGAATTTCAACAATACTTCCTTGAAGGCCGGAGACTGAATCGCTTTCGCATCATGATCGCGGAATACCTTCAGATACAACTCCGACCCGCCCACATTGGCCAGCATCGCTGTGAAGATGATGCTTTCCTGCCACGGTTGCCCCCCGTGCGCCAGCGGGATTAACCCGGCAGCCTTGAGCTTGTCCAGAGCTGAAAATAGCTCGTCAATGGTTTTAGGTTCGTCGGTAATTCCTGCTTGCTTGAAGGCGGCGTTGGAATACCAGAACCAGGTGGGCATATGGATATTGACCGGCGCGGCATAAAAATGCCCCTTGACCCGCACCACGTTGAGAACTGCATCTGGAAGAAATTTTTCCCATCCGTCGCGCGTAGCCACGTCATCCACGTTGTTGAGCATGCCTTGCTCGACCAGATCGAGGAACTGCTTCGATGTATTGAACTGTGCCGCCGTTGGCGGGTTACCACCCACGATGCGGTTGACGGCCACCGATCGGGCCTGTTCCCCCACAGCGATGGCCGTATCGACCCACACCCCTCCGGCAGCGGTATAGGCCTCTGAAAACTTTCTCACTGCAGCCGATTCCCCACCCGATGTCCACCAGTGAATGACCTCCGCCTTTGGCCCTGCAGCATGTGCCACAGCCAACCCGTGCAGCAGGACTATGACAGCGGCCATCTGTTTCATCGCGCGCGGCATCACTGCACACCCCCTAGAAATGTTTGATACCACTGGCCACTTGCCTTGAGCGTGCGCTTCTGGGTTTGAAAATCTACATAGGTCAGACCAAACCTGCGCAAATAGCCTTCCGCCCACTCAAAGTTGTCCAGCAGACTCCAGGCGAAATAGCCTTTAACGGGAACCCCCATGTCCACGATTCTTTTGACGGCCAGCAGATGCCGAACCAAATAGCTGCGTCGCTGGTTGTCCTCAATGGAGCCAGCTTCGGTCACCACATCGTCATAGGTCGACCCGTTCTCGGTAATGTATATCTCGGCGGGTCGGTAATCACGGGCCACACGGTTCAGCAGGTCCACCATACCATCGGGTGACACCTCCCAGCCAAACGCCGTTCGCTCAACGTCTTTGGTTTCAACGACCCGTGTAGACATCACGCCTGCGCCAGGGGCATCAGCCACAATCTCCGGAAAATAGTAGTTCACACCCAAGAAGTCCGTCGGCGCCGCAATGATTGCAAGATCTCCCTCCTGAACCACGGGCGCGTTCTCACCCAGTATCTTCCAGACATCCTCTGGATAGCCCCTGCCATGCAACGGATCCAAAAACCAGCGATTACGCAGACCATCATGGCGACGGGTCGCTGCAGCGTCCTGCATGCTTTCAGACGCTGGCTTCAGAGGGTGCAGGCTGAGTGCCGCTCCAATGCGGGCATCGGGAACGTTACGCCGAATCACCGGTATGGCCAGTCCGTGCGAGAGCAGCACGTGATGACAAACCTGCAATGCCGTCTTGAAATTCTTGATTCCCGGTGCATGCACGCCCTCATAGTTTCCATGAAATGCAGTACACCAGGGTTCGTTGTGGGTAATCCAATGCTTGATGCGGTCACCCAGGTGGCGGCTCACCACATCGGCGTATTCAACAAATGCATCGACTGTGTCGCGATTTGCCCACCCACCCCGGTCCTGCATAGCCTGCGGTAAGTCCCAGTGATACAACGTGACCCACGGCTCCAGCCCGCGCTCCAACATGCCATCGACCAAACGCGAGTAGTAATCAAGTCCCTGTGGATTGGGCACGTCCCCCCGTCCGAGTGGAAAAATTCGCGGCCATGCGATGGAAAATCGATAGGCATTGGTCCCCAGACTACGGGCGATGTCCAGGTCCTGAGGCCAGCGGTGGTAATGGTCGCACGCTACCTCGCCACTAGTCCGATCACGAATGTTGCCCGATGTTGCGCAAAATCGGTCCCAGATTGACTCGCCGCGACCATCTTCGTACGCCGCCCCCTCAATTTGATAAGAAGAGGTCGAACTCCCCCATCGGAAGTCGGCCGCAAAGTCGCTACGTTGAATGGATTGAAGGTCTGGATTGTTGTTGAACATTGTTCTATGTATTTCGTTTTATTGTTCCGCGCACTCAAGCCAGAGCCACTGCGATGGACGAGCGCCAGGTGACGCTGACGGGAAACTCCCTGACGATGGAGTGATTCGAACCGTAGCAAAGGTTGAGCAGATGGCGCAAGGCGTTCAAGGTGATCTCACGCCAGGGAATATGCACCGATGTCAGCCTTGGCGCGGAGTACTCGGCGCTGGCGGTATCGTCATACCCAAGAACGGAAATGTTCTGCGGTACTGAAACTCCCATTTGCTGAAAGAACGACAAGGCACCCACGGCCATTTCGTCATTCGCGCAAAACAGCGCGGTAAATTTGTGGCCTGACGCAAGCAGCGCGCTTGCTGATGCCCAGCCCCCCTCAGGGGAAAAATCGCTGGAGATGGTGGCGATTGCACCGGTGTCAATGCCATTGCGACCCAACTCGGCCATAAAGGCCGCTATCCGGACAACGTTGTCGGGAGCGCTCTGCGGTCCTGCGATCACTGCGAATTGCCGGTGCCGCAACTGCAACAGGGTTTGAGCGGCCAAGATACCGCCCCTGGTGTGGTCGGCGTGGAAGCATTGGTCGGGGTAGCCTTCAAAAAAGTAATTCAGTGCAACAAGCATGTCCTTCTTTGGGCCAATGGACTGAATGTCGTCCTCGGTCAACGCATTACTCATCACCACAAGACCGTCACAGCCGCGTTCAACCAAAAAATTTACGCCCTCAATTGCCTGCTGCCGCACATCTCCATCGCCACATCCAAAGGCGACAACCATGTGAAGCCCTGAAAGACGCAACTCCGTGTCGATGGTCTGAAGGATGGGCGTATAAAAGGTCCCCTTGAGCAGGGGTATGTAAACACCGATCATCTGTGAAGAACCCGATAACAAGGTTCTTGCCGCATGGGATGGCCTGAAGTCAAGAGCATCAATTGCCTGTTTGACTCTCAATGCCGTGGCTGCAGACACGGCTCCTTTGCCATTGACAACCCTGGACGCGGTCCCAATGCCTACTCCTGCGAGTTGTGCTACATCTCTGATTGTGGCCACTATCCTGCTCCATGTTGAAGTTCTGGAAATGAGCGATTCTTGAATCACGCCTAACGTTGGGAAGCCGCTATAAATTCTGTCAAGCCGATGGCGCAAACGGGATTGGAATACGGCGACTGCTACCTGAGATCAGCACATATAATTCCAAAACACATTAACTGGAAACGTTTCCATCATGGGTAATGTAGCATCGTAAAAGTGCATTCATCACCCGGGAATTCCCTATAAGAGCACGTCCAATGTCCGTGGGTCATTCGCCACAACACTTGGCGGCCCCGACATTGCGCAGTTCTATTTCAGAGGTGATGTATGCGACCTTTCAATTCGTTTGGCTCCTGCCGTCTGACCTCCATTCCTGGCTTGGCCTTAGCGCTGTCTCTTGCCCTGACCATGATCCCCGTCCATGCGTTTGACATGCAGTCGCACCGAGGTGGTCGCGGCTTGCTGCCAGAAAACACATTGGCTGCGTTTGAAAATGCGATGCGCATGGGCACCACCACGATCGAGCTTGACATCGCCATCACGGCCGATGGCATTCCTGTTGTGTCACACGACCCAGCGCTCAATCCAGCCTACACCCGTGATGGCAGCGGTCAATGGCTTACCCGGCACGAGCCCTTGATCAAGAATATGACACTCGCTGAAGTTCAGAGCTACGACATTGGCAGACTCAACCCTTCGCACCCCTACGGACGCGAATTTCCCGAGCAACAACCGCGCGACGGGCAGCGTATTCCGACACTGGCAGAAGTCTTCAAACTGGCTAACGACATGGGCGCAAAAGATCTCCATTTCGACATGGAGACCAAAATCAACCCGCACTACCCGCACAACACGTTGGCTCCAGAGGCGTTTGTAAAAGTGGTACTCAAAGTCATACGTGATGCGGGAATGACACGGCGTGTGATGGTGCAGAGCTTTGATTGGCGCACCCTGGAGTTACTGCACACGTTGGAACCAGACATTCGAACCATGTACCTCACAGTCGAATGGGATGATTTCAACACAGTGCGTGACACCGCTTGGACAGCGGGGCATCGCATTCAACAGTTCAATGGCTCTGTTCCACGCATGGTGCGTGCATCTGCTGGCAACGCGCACGGAATCATCTGGGCTCCGAACTTCAAAAATCTGACGCCTGATTTGACTAAAGAGGCCCAGTCTCTAGGCTTAAAGGTCATCCCTTGGACGGTGAACGAAAAACCGCAGATGGAACGTCTGCTCGGCTTTGGTGTAGACGGCATCATCAGCGATTACCCAGACCGTCTGCGCGAAGTCATGTCCGGGCGCGGAATGGCTTTACCGCTCGGTGTACAAAAATAGGCACACCGGTGCGCCACCCAGGCATTTCAGTTAACTTTCGCCGCGCAGTGCTTTGAAATATATTCTGCATGCGTGGGCATGACATCAACGCATTTTTTAATCACTGCTTGTATGTCCCCCAGGAACGCCGTGATTTCGTCTCTGCTGCGCAGATCAACGAGAGGGTGATATCCCTGAGGACGAATACCCTGCCCGTTCATGACCTGCACCCAGCTCAATTCGGCAAACAGCTCGGAGCCCTCGCGAAATACGCGTCCATTGCTGGCATACAGGTCGATTCTGTGCTGCAAGCTTTCAGGTATCTCCATACTTTGGCAATGCCTCCAGAACGCTGAATCATCCCGCTGGGTTGCCTTGTAGTGCAAGATGATGAAATCGCGAATACGTTCATACTCAAACTGGGTTTGCTTGTTGTATTCCGCAATGTCGGCTTTGTGAAAACCCGAGTTGGGAAAGAGGCTGATAGTGCGCAAAATTGCGGATTGAATCAAATGAATATTGGTCGATTCAATGGGCTCAAAAAATCCACTCGACAGTCCGATGGCCACACAATTTTTGCGCCACGTTTCCTGGCGTCTGCCCGGAACAAACGGAATGTAACGCGGATCAGCCAATTGCTCGCCATCCAGGTTGGCAAGTAACATCGCAGTGGCTTCGTCCTGGCCCATGAAGCGGCTGGAGTAAACATGGCCATTTCCGATCCGGTGTTGCAAGGGGATGCGCCACTGCCAACCCGCCAAGCGGGCGGTGGAACGTGTATACGGCTCCAATGGTTCGACCGACGCACAAGGCACCGCAATCGCGCGGTCACAGGGCAACCAGTGCGACCAGTCTTCGTATGGGACTTGCATCGCGTCCCCTATTAACAGGGCGCGCGTGCCAGTGCAATCAATGAAAAAATCACCGGCAATTTTTTCACCGCTCTGAAGAACAATCGCCTCAATGAATCCGTCAGGCTCCCGCAGCTGGGTTTCCACAAGGCGACCTTCGGTCCGAACCACACCACGCTGCTCGGAAAGAGTGCGCAGATATTTGGCGTAGAGTCCGGCATCAAAATGAAAGGCGTTGGCAATATCCCCCAGTGGGGAAGCCGCCATTTCAGGCACGCTGCGCATGTACTTTGAAAACTTTGGCGCCACGGTATTGATTGAATAGTCACCCAGACCGGATTGCAGTCCCTCCTGATGCATTTTGAGCCAGTAATGGTGGCATGCGACAGTGCCAAGTTCCTGTCCGATCTTGCCGAAGCCGTGAATATAGGCGTCGCCCCTGCGGTGCCAATCGACAAATTCAATACCCAATTTGAATGTACCCTGGGTCTGACGCAGAAACTCGTCCTCGTCGATCCCCAGCGCAGCATTGAATACCTTGATTCCTGGTATGGTGGCTTCACCGACACCGATCGTGGCAATCTCATCAGATTCGACCAATTGAATGCGGTAGTGCACACCCAGTAGTTTCGAGAAGGCAGCAGCTGTCATCCAGCCCGCAGTGCCACCACCCACAATCACAATATTCTTCACAGGTTCGATCGCCATGCTGATCCCCTTCAAAAAAAAGGTCCCTGTCGCCAATCAGGCAACAGGGACCTTACCCCCGAAATGATTAGAACTTGTAGGTTACGCCAAGCAGGGTTTGGCGACCATAGGTGTGGTACTTCTCCGGCATCAGACGCTTCAAAGGATCCACAGAATCGTCATTCAGCATCGTGCGGTAAGGCGTGTCATTCAAGTTGTTAACTTGTAACAGGATGGACAAGCCTTTGTACGCACCGGTCTCAAAGGAGTAGCCAATCTGCAGGTCTGTCAGCGTTTCCTCTTCAATCGTAGCCAAAGATGTGTCAATCCACGTGGCGCGAACTTCCGACACAAACTGCGAACGGTAACGTTGTGCAATACGCGCTTGAAAGCCATTCTTTTCGTAGTACGCCGTCAGACTCCGTACTTGACCTGATAAGCCCTCCATTGGTTTGGTTAGATCACGTGTCCCGTTCTTATTCTTCTGTCCAGGAACATCGCTACGGGTATTGGACAAGCTACCGATGATTCCAAAACCATCCAACATGGGGCTGAACAATGCGCCGTCCAGCGCAACGCTCAACTCAGTGCCCTGAATGATGCCACCAGTACCATTGGCTGGCCGGGTGTATTCACCAATGAGAGTCTTTGCTGTCGCAAGATTTGGCAAGCCGGCAAAGTTGTAGGCGTAATCGGTCTGGCTGTAAATGGTTGAGTGCAGCCGCTTTTCAAACACTGCGCCAGCAACATAGCTGCGTTTGCCGAAGTATTTCTCCACCGACAGATCGTATGCTGTGGCACGCCAGGGCTCAAGCCCGGGATTACCACCACTGGCGCTAGGCATTCCCGCTTTGGCACCAGTGGTCGCGATCGAAACGCTGCCCATTCCTGCGCGCATGGCTTCCATGTCTGGCCGGGCTACAACTTGTGCAGCGCCAAATCTGACCATCGTATTGGCGGCCACATCCGCAGCCAAATTCAGGCTGGGCAGAACGTCTGTGTAATCTTTCCCGCCAGTCTGCTGGACGCCAGCTTTCTTCACGTTGTCCCATGCAAGTCCAGTCGCGGTTTGCTTGGCCTGCACCACTTGCACTCCAAAATTTCCGCGAAAGGGTACGCCGGCTGTGAAGTCAAGTCCCAACTTGCCAAAGAGAGTGGTGACTTTTTCTTGGACGCCCCAAATACGCCCTGGTGCTTGATCAGCACCCTCCACACCTTGGTTGTAGAGGTTGCTGGCCAGAAAATCGCGCATATCAAAACTGGCCACCGCCGGATTGCCGGCAAACCCAATATCGGCAGGAGCTTGCAGCATACCTGCTGGTATCGGCGCACAAATGTCCCCGCCAAAGCAGGCCGTGCCGTTCTTCAGCGCATAAATCATCGAACTGCTATTGTTGTCTTTCTTACGGTCGGTATAGTTCACCCCGCCTTCAAAGTTGCTGACCGCTCCCCAATCGAGGTCCCGCTTCGCTGAAAGACGAAGAGATTGCATTTCATCAGAAACGGTAATCGGTGAGCCGGTTCCTACCTTGGAAACACCGTTCAAATTACCCCAGGCCCCCACGCCGCGCAATTGAATGGCGCCCGGAGCGGCCCAATTTAGCGTCGTCGGATAGCGCGATGGGCCATTCCCGACTTCGTTATAGAAATTGGTAAAACCCGACAATGCGGTCGGTGATGCAGTGATTTCACCTTTGAATTCGTCACGGGTTGCTTTGGAGTAACTCAGGTCTGCCTCAGTCTTCCAGTCGCCCAGCTTGACTTCATTTTTCCAGCCCAATGCAGTGATCTTGTCTTCGCGCTTGCCGTATCGGGTGAGCATGAGCGGATCCACATTGGACACGGTGCCTGTCTGCATGACAGAGCCACCGACCATGTCAATGGTCTTGTAATTGCTGAAAATCGGGCCACCTGAAACCGGGGCGCTTGGCGTTCCATTGCCGCTCCAATCTGGCATCAAGTTAACTTGAAACTCCCGTCCTTGAGAATCCTGAACAAACTTGGAGTAGTACAAATCCACTGTGCTGCGCACGTCTTTGTTAGGCCTGAACTCCAACACGCCCATGAGTCCATCCCGGACCGAGGTAGTGGACACCACGCTCGCATCGAAACCTTGCAACGTACTGGGCGCCTTCTTGTCATCTACATTCTCAAGTCCCCGGAAGCCACCCCACCAGATAGCCGAATTACCCCACCACCACGAATTTTGATGCCTTTGCTGACCAGGGGAGTCCAGATGCGCAAACCCCAGAGCCACACCAATGGTGTTGTCTGCAAACTGGTCAATGTAGGAAGCACTGAGGCGGGCGCCATTTGCGGATGTTCCAGCGATCTGTGCGCCATTGCTGGTAGATTCGCCGCGAACATTCACGCTCATCTGACGACCACGCAAGTCCAGAGGACGCACAGTTTGCATGTTCACGGTGCCTGACAAACCCTGTGAGCCCAAAGCTGCATCAGGCGTTTTGTAGACAGTGGCCGAATTGATCAACTCAGACGGAAACTGGTCGAACTCAACCGAGCGCCCACCTGCCGTACTGGCCAACTCGCGCCCATTGAGCAAGGTCAGACCAAAAGCGGGGGCCATGCCCCGGATAGAGATGCCCTGCGTACGACCTTCGACACGCTGCCCCGCCAAACCCGGCAAACGGGCCAGCGACTCTGCAATGCTTACGTCCGGCAATTTGCCGATATCTTCAGCAGTCACGACTTCCACGATCGAGTCGGAATTCTTCTTGATAGCAATAGAGCTTTCAATACTGCCACGAAGGCCAGTAACCGTCACGGTGCTCAGGTTTGCTTGCTGCGCAAAGGCGGCCGTCGAGCTAATGAGAAGGGTCGCGCATGCGGCCGCAACCGGACTGATGCGCAAACGGGCACGGTGCTGGACCATACCCTCACGCTGCTGACTGACAGAATAGTTCATTGTTTATCTCCTAAGGGTCACAAATATTGGGTTCCGCGCCTGCGAGGTCGTTGTCACCCCTAGTGCAGCATCTAAATCCAGTCAAATTTATTGGAACCGGTTCCAATGATGTCCACTTTAGCACCAGTTTTTTCTGCTCTTAGTCGGGAAATCCCTAGCTTTTGGGAAATATTTGAGCCTCGAATAAACAATACTCCTCGCATCCCAATGTGGAGCGATGGATTCTCCGCATGAATTGTTGCTTTTGCACATCATTGATTATAAAGATGAGTTCTTTCCTTGCGAAAACTCCTGTTGTCACGCTGCCGCGAGATCCCACCTCTTTTCTAGTTCCGAAAAATCTGTGTTCTTCAAGCTGGTGGAATTACGCAAAAAAAATTGGTCCGGTAGTGGGCTTTTGCTATACATTTGCCAATTCACCGGAAACGGACAAACTCGGCGCCACATTTCAATGCAGCATGAATTCACCTGAAGAACAACTATTGATCGGTGTAGCGGTCGGCATACCCAACCTTGCAGGGCTCCATGCGCGCCCTGCAGCCGCACTGGCATCACAAGCCAAGAAATTCATGTCCACCATTCGACTTGTCAAAGATGCTGACGCAGTCAACGCAAAGTCAATTGTGGCGATCATGGGTCTCGGCTCCCAATGTGGCGATCGCATCAGCGTACAGGCAACAGGAAGCGATGCAGCAGAAGCCGTGCAAGTACTAACCGATTTACTCGCAAGCGGTTGCGGTGAAAATCACCCTGAACTGCCGACAAAATCACACACCCCCGATAGTCCAATGACTCACCGAATCGCGGTGACATCGCATCAACTAGCGGGCATTCCCGCTTCTCCAGGCCTGGCAGTCGGGCGCATTGTGCAGTTTAGACATACGGCCATGGAGGTCGTCGAAACCGGTGGCACGCCGGCACTTGAGGGGTTACGGCTTGCAACTGCACTCCAGGAGGCTGGCCTCCAACTGGAAACCCTCATGGCAGAACTTGGTGACACGGCTGAGTCAAAAATAATCCATGCGCACAAAGAGCTGCTCGAAGACCCAGAACTTCTGAACTTGGCAGCCAAGGGTATTGAGCAAAGAAAGAGTGCGGGATTTGCCTGGCGTGCAGCCTTCCTGCAATACGCAAGCCAGCTCGAGTGCCTCCAGGGAGATCACAATGCCATGTTGCGCGAGCGTGGCATAGACATTCGCGATGTAGGGCGGCGGGTATTGGGGCAACTCGTCGAAGGAATCCATCCGGGTTTCGAATTGCCCGATGGTGCGATCCTGATCGCATCCGAGCTCTCGCCGTCCGATACTGCGTCATTCGACCGCAGCAAACTATTGGGCTTTTGCACCACAACTGGAGGTCCCACCAGCCATGTGGCCATACTCGCAAGATCTTTTGGCATTCCTGCTCTGTGCGGCATCTCCGAGAGCGCACTGAATCTGGCCGACACAAGCCTGGTTGTCCTTGATGGCACCAACGGATGGCTCAACAGCCAGCCATCAGTTTCCGATATTGCGCAAGCACGCGCCAACATAGCCGGACTCAACAACAAATACCAGCAAGACCTGCTGAACGCCCATGTACTCGCCAAGACCCGAGATGGACGCCGCATTGAAGTCGGTGCCAATGTGCGCCACGCGCAGGAAACCATGGAGGGTGTAGCAAATGGTGCCGAAGGTGTAGGTCTCCTGCGTTCAGAATTTCTGTTTGACGACAGGGACAGTGCGCCGAGTGAAGACGAGCAAACAACCGCTTACGCGGCAGTAGCAAATACCTTGGGAGCTGAGCGCTCTCTGATCGTTCGCACATTGGATGTTGGAGGCGACAAGCCGTTGTCCTACCTACCCATTCCCGAGGAAGCGAACCCCTTTCTTGGCCTGCGCGGCGTGCGGGTCAGTCTTGATCAGCCAACCCTATTCCGCACACAACTAAGAGCCATCCTGCGTTGCGCTGGACTGGCAAAGCTGCACATCATGTTTCCCATGATCGCCACACTGGAAGAACTGCGGCAAGCAAAATCAATCCTCGCAGAGGAGCAGTCAGCGACAAGTGCCGGCGACGTCCAGGTAGGCATGATGGTAGAAGTCCCATCTGCGGCAGTTTTGGCTGAGCAATTTGCCAGGGAGGTCGACTTTTTCTCCATTGGCACCAACGACCTGACGCAATACACCCTGGCCATGGACAGAGGGCATCCAAAGCTCGCACAAAAAGCCGATGGCCTGCATCCAGCCGTTCTAAAAATGATCGCACTAACCTGCGAAGGTGCCAAAAAGCACGGTAAGTGGGTAGGTGTTTGTGGTGGCTTGGCAGCCGATGCACTGGCCATCCCGGTGTTGATCGGGTTGGGAGTCATCGAACTCTCTGTACCCGTACCCGCCATACCTGCGGTCAAGTCCCTTATTCAACGGCTGTCCCTTCTTGAATGCGAAGTATTGGCGCAAGAAGTCATTCAGATGGGAACTGCAGCGGATGTGCGCGCCCGCTTATCAGCCTTTGCCAATACCAACGAGGAGTAAAACCATGAATATTCTTGGATACCTACAGAAGATCGGCCGCGCACTGATGGTGCCCGTTGCGACCTTGCCAGCCGCCGCCATCATGATGGGCATTGGCTATTGGATTGATCCAAATGGCTGGGGCTCATCCAGCGCAACAGCGGCACTGTTGATAAAGGCGGGAGGAGCCATCATCGACAACATGTCGATACTGTTTGCCGTTGGTCTGGCATATGGCATGTCCCGAGACAAGGATGGCGCCGCAGCATTGGCTGGCTTGGTGGGGTATTACGTATTGACCACCATTTTGTCGCCTGCGGCAGTGGCACAAATTCAGGGGATACCAATCGAAAGCGTCCCCAAGGCCTTCGGAAAAATCAACAATCAATTTATCGGCATATTGACGGGTGTAATTGCAGCCGAGTTGTACAACCGTTTCAGTCAGGTAGAGTTGCACAAGGCGCTGTCCTTTTTTAGCGGCCGCCGACTCGTTCCCATCGTTACTTCGTTTGTCATGATTGGCGTGGCCTTCGCGCTGATGGCGGTCTGGCCCGTCATCTATGACGGCTTGGTCGTATTCGGTATGAGTATCAAGGACATGGGTGCCATGGGTGCCGGCATATATGCATTCTTTAACCGATTGCTCTTGTCCGTTGGTTTGCACCACGCCTTGAATTCCGTATTCTGGTTTGACGTAGCGGGCATCAATGACATACCGAACTTCATGGCTGGTGCAAAGTCATTGGCCGAGGGAAAAGCCGTGATTGGTGTGACTGGCATATACCAAGCGGGCTTCTTCCCGATCATGATGTTTGGGCTACCGGGGGCAGCGCTGGCGATTTATCACACTTCAAAGCCGGAAAACAAGCCGCGCGTGGCATCGATCATGCTAGCCGCAGGATTCACGTCCTTCTTTACTGGAGTGACAGAACCACTTGAGTTCTCATTCATGTTTGTAGCACCGCAGCTCTACATTCTGCACGCATTCCTGACAGGCTTGTCGGTTTACATTTCGGCCTCCATGCAATGGATTTCCGGCTTTGGTTTCAGCGCCGGATTGGTCGACCTGCTGCTGTCTTCCCACAATCCCCTAGCCAAGAATTGGTACATGCTGATCGCTCAGGGCGTAGCATTTTTCGGCATCTACTACTTTGTATTTCGCACTGCAATTACCGCTTTCGGTCTCAAGACCATGGGGCGGGAAGATGACGAAAGCAACCCCGCCAGCGCAACAACACCGTCAAACTCAGGGAGCCTTGGCGATCTGGCGCACGCCTATGTTGGTGCCATTGGCGGGGTCAGCAATGTCGTGAATATTGATGCGTGCATTACGCGCCTGCGATTGACGCTAAACGACACAGAACTGGTTGACTCCACTGCCGTCAAAAGCCTCGGGGCCAGCGGGGTCATAAAACTCAACCAAAAAAATATGCAAATCGTTGTAGGGCCACGCGCCGAACTGATTGCCGCTGCAATGCAAGAAGCCATTGCGGGAGCGACCCAGGCAGACCATGTCAAACCTGAGAGGCAAGTTCCTGGCCTCGCCATATCCGCTGAGGCAAACACAACACGAGGGCCCGACCCACTGGTAACCGCGGCCGAGACTATTCTGTATGCCCCCATCACCGGAGAAGTTGTTCCACTTGAGCAAGTGCCTGACGCCGCATTTTCCAGCAAAGCAGTCGGCGATGGAATTGCCATTCGTCCCACCGGAAGTGTGGTGGTTGCTCCTTGCGACGGAAAGCTGGCCAACATTTTCAATACGAACCATGCCTTTGCCATCGTGACAGAGTCCGGCGCCGAAATCATCGTCCACATCGGCGTTGACACAGTCAAGCTGCGCGGTCAGGGATTCAAACGCCTGGCGATACCCGGTAGCACCGTAAAAAAGGGAGACGCGATTTTGGGAATCGACCTTGCCTACCTGACGGCCCACGCGGTGTCCACCTTGAGCCCGGTGGTTCTATCCAATGCAGACGAGTTTGGGGCACTGATGCAGATCGGGACTGGCCCGGTTATTGCAGGGACATCGGTACTCTTCAAATTCAGCGCCAGATAGTGCCCTCCGATCAACAGGACACCACCAGAAATCACCGTGAGGCTCAGATGCAAATAGTCCATTGGAAAAGTGTTCTACGTTCAGTTTGGGCGCTCGTATCACTGTGCGCAGTTTTTACGGTTCATGCAGCGAACGCCGATGGCATCCCATCGCTACAACTACGCTGGGAAGTTCAGCGCAACGTGTTTACACCCGAGAATCCTCACGGGCGTTCCGTTGCAGCAATGACGATGACGAATCGCGGCTCGCATGCTTTAGCTGCGCAAGGCTGGGCAATGTATTTCAACTGCGTGGCGGGAGTTGACCTGACACCAGTCGATGGGCCATTCACCATAGAACGCCTGAGCGGCACTTGGTACCGGGTCCGGCCGAACCAGAGCTTCATCGGACTTGAGCCAGGGCAAGCATCGCAGCTGATAGTGATCCACCCGGAGATCATGGTAAAGACCGCAAAGGCACCGGTTGGACCCTACATCGCTTTTGACGCAAATCCAAAGACCGGATATTCCATCACGGACTACGAAACAGTTCCGTTCACGCGTGCAGAGCAATGGGACCATGGCCCCAAAGATCTGACCCCGATCATCACCCCCGAAGTGACCTATGAGCGAAACGCAGTCATCTCCGATTTGCCGATAGATTCACTGCCGCCCGTATTTCCAACGCCCAGCACTGTGGAGCACCGCCCCGGAGTCCTGATGTGGACCAGCATGCCCAGCATTGTCGGCGGACCCGGTCTGGAACGTGAAGTCGCACTCGCCGAAGTCATTCTGAAACCACACTTTGTTGGCACCGTTGCGAGTCACCCACTGCCCGGCATTCACTTGACAATTGCTACAAAGAAGTGGCAGGCATCGCCAGAGGCCTACCAACTCGATATTGATGCTGTGAAAGGGGTCACATTAACTGGCAATTCAGCCCAAGCTGTGGCATGGGGATTGCAGTCGTTACGCGAATTGCTGCCGGTTCCGACACCAGCCAAACCCGGCGTGATACTCAAATCTGTCCACATCGAAGACGCGCCCCGATTTCCGTACCGTGGCTTTCAACTTGATGTCGCGCGCAACTTCCAACCCAAAGCCCAGGTGTTTCGGTTGCTGGACCTCATGGCGCGCTACAAGCTGAACAAATTTCACTTTCACTTGACTGATGACGAAGGATGGCGCCTGGAAATACCCGGACTCCCTGAATTGACCGGAATTGGGGCACGGCGTGGCCATGCGCTTGACACAGGGGAGCATCTGCAGCCGGCATATGGCTCCGGCCCTGACGTGCGTGACCCTTATGGAAGTGGCTTTTACAGCGGCTCCGATTACATCGAGATCGTGCAATATGCAGCCAAACGGCATATTGAAGTCATTCCGGAAATTGAAATGCCAGGTCATGCACGCGCTGCAGTCAAAGCCATGGAGAGCCGCTACCGACAGCTTGCCAAATCGGGCTCCCCTAACGCCCGGCAATTTTTGCTTAACGACCTTCAAGACCGATCGGTGTACAAGTCACCGCAGCTCTACACCGATCACGTCATGAATCCAGGGCTCGCTTCAACGTACACGTTCATTCAACATGTCGTTTCACAGGTCGCCCAGCTGCATCGCAAAGCGGGTGTACCCCTGCGCAACCTTCATGTTGGTGCAGACGAACTGCCCACTGGTGCGTGGGAAAAGTCACCCGCTACCCGAGCGCTGATGAAGCGCGAAGGCTTGGTCAATACGGCCGAAGTCTGGGACTATTTCTACAACCGTGTTGACGCCATGCTGCGAAAGCACGGGCTTGCCGCATCAGGGTGGGAAGAACTCGGCGCCAGGAAGGTCAAGTTGCGTGGCACTGACAAACTAATCCCTAACCCGACATTCGTTGGACGCGGCTTCACGCTCTACGTCTGGAACAACCTTGATGACGCCGAGGATCTTGCTTATCGCATGGCAAACGCGGGCTATCGCACCGTGCTTGCGCCTGCGACCAATCTCTACTTCGACATGGCATACAACAAGAATCCAGACGAGCCCGGTGTTAACTGGGCGGCTTACACCGATCTCGATACGGTTTTCAGTTTTGTGCCATTCAATTTTGTACGCACCCCCGGGCGGGACGGCCTGACCGACTACGGTCAAAAGAATGTAATCGGTCTTGAAGCAACCCTTTTCTCTGAAACCGTACGAAGTTCTGAAGTAATGGACTACCTGTTAATGCCCAGAATGCTCGCGCTGGCAGAGCGCGCCTGGGCCACCGACCCGGCCTGGGCCCAAGAAGCGGACCCAGAAAAAGCAAAGCCGCTCTACACGCAGGCTTGGTCCGTGTTTACCAATCAACTGGGTAAATTGGTGCTGCCCAAGCTCAATGCTGAACTGCCCGGCGTTTTGTATCGCATCCCTCCGCCCGGACTGAAGATCCAAAATCAACAAGTGCTGGTGAACCACCAGACGCCGGGGGTAACCCTTCGGTACACCACAGATGGCGCACAACCAAACGGCTCCAGCGCAATCGCGCGTGCAGCCATCAGCGAAAAGGCAATCGTCACGGTGGCCGCATTTGACAGTCTGGGCCGTAGGGGCCGTGTTTCACGGATCGACAATCGATAGACGGAAAAGTACATGAGCCAAGACGACATATTCGAGTTTAGTCCCGACCCGCAAGACAGCACCCCGATCTATTTGCAGCTTGCGCGAAAGCTCGGGCAAAGTGTACGGGATGGCCGTTTCAAACCAGATGAGGCCTTGCCCTCCGAAAGAGCTTTGTCAGAGGGCTTGGAATTGTCCCGGGCGACAGCGCGAAGCGCTATTGACCAATTGGTCGAACAAGGCTTGGTCATCAGAAAGCGTGGGTCAGGCAATTACATCGCTCCGCGCCTGGAGCAGCCACTGGTGCATCTCACTAGTTTTTCCGAGGAACTGAAGCGCCGCGGCTATGCGCCATCGTCCCGCTGGCTAGGGCGTGAAATTGTGACCGCAAAGATTGATGAGCAACTTTCGCTGGGTCTTCCCACACATGCAAAAGTTGCACGATTAGAGCGCCTCCGATTGGCTGATGACGTCGTCATGGCCTATGAGGTTAGCGTACTACCCCAGTCGGTTCTGCCAGAACCGCACCTGGTCGAAGGCTCGCTATATGAATGTCTTGCGCTGTCCAAGCAGATTCCGGTTCGCGGCCTACAGCATATTCGTGCACTGAATGCGCAAGCACTTTTAGCTACACGATTGGGTATTCCTGAAAACCAGGCGGTGTTGTTTATCACACGGATTGGATACCAGGCGTCGGGACGCGCGGTGGAACTCACCCATTCCTATTGTCGCAGTGACTATTACGACTTCGTAGTGGAAATGCGGCGCGACGAATGAAACAGATCGATGGCAATATTCTGACGCCCTCGGGATTCATCCGTGGAGTGATCGGATTTGGTTCAGATGGTCGGATCCAACACCTGATCGGGGTGCCGATAGAAGAACAGCAAGTGCGCGAGTCCAAGGCACCCTGCATTATTCCCGGATTCGTGGACCTGCACGTGCATGGTGGCGGGGGGCATGACATCATGGAAGGTGGCGACGCGCTACAGCATGTCTGCGAGTTGCACGTTCGCCACGGCACTACCGCCTTGCTGGCCACCACGATGACAGCTCCTGACCATGATTTGCAGACCGCTTTTCGAGCTATGCGAGCCGCACGGACTGCACCCCCAACCCGTAGCGCCTACGTCCTTGGTGTGCACCTGGAAGGACCCTATATCAACCATGGAAAGCTCGGCGCCCAGCCCGATTTCACACGGGTGGTGCAAACCCAGGAATTGATGCGACTGCATGAAATATTTCCTATCCGCCTTATTACCCTGGCACCTGAAGTGCCAGGCAATATGGAGCGCATTGATGAACTTTGCGCAGCCGGATTCAGAGTGCAAATTGGACACACACTGGGAACCTACGATCAGGGACTTATGGCCCTCTCCAAAGGTGCAAGCGGTTTTACCCATTTGTTCAACGCCATGACCGCGCTGCACCACAGGGCTCCAGGCATGGTGGGAGTGGCACTTGCACACGCGAAATACGCTGAAATAATTCCCGATCTGATTCACGTCCATCCGGGTGCCATTCGGGTTGCACTGCGGTCGATACCTGGCCTTTTTTGCGTGACCGATTCGACGGCCGCTGCGGGAATGCCGGATGGGCAATACCGACTTGGGCGCCACACCGTTACCAAGTGCATGGGTGGCGTGCGACTGGACGATGGAACGCTGGCTGGCTCCACCTTGACCATGGATCAAGCATTTCGCAACCTTGTGCTTGAGTTGGGTCTGACTTTATCCGATGCCTCCAGGCGTGTTTCGACGCATGCTGCCGATTACCTGGGAATCGCCGACAGAGGCCGACTTGCCATGGGCGCCTGGGGCGATCTGGTGTTGCTGGACCAGAACTTACAACTAATGGATGTATTTGTCGAAGGAAAATCAATTGCCGACTAACATGCTGCTCGAAGCGCTTGAAGCACCCCACGCCGTAGCACGGCAACTGGCGTACGACGAAGAAAAATACGCAGAATTTGGCGACTTTCTGCGTGGCCCCACACCGAACGCCATACTGACGGTGGCACGCGGAAGTTCCGACCATGCAGCCCATTACATGGCGTATCTGATCATGTCGCGAGTCGGGCGACTGGTGACCTCGTTACCCATGTCGCTGATCACGCTGTACCACTCGCAGATCAAATGTTCAGGCCTGGTTTCTCTGGCGTTTTCACAATCCGGGCAGAGTCCGGACCTTGTGGCGCCCACTCAATTTTTCTCCCAGCGAGGCGCCTGTACAGCCGCCTTTGTCAACAAGCTTGATTCGCCTCTGGCAATGGCAGCCAAGTGGGCATTCCCTCTGCATGCAGGTGACGAAAAAAGCGTTGCCGCCACCAAAAGTTTTATTGCACAGTTGGTCGCGGGCGCTCGCGTCGTTGCCGCTTGGAAGCAGGATCCCGAATGGATCGCAGCGCTGACTGCTCTACCTGAGGCTTTGGGTCGTGCGGCCGCTCAAGACTGGTCCGAAGCAGTTGAAGTGTTGCGCGATGTGGATCGACTGTTCGTCATCGGACGCGGCACCGGTATGCCAGTCGCATTGGAGGCGGCCTTGAAGTTCAAGGAAACTTGCGGCATTCAGGCGGAGGCGTTTTCCGGTGCCGAAGTCAAGCACGGGCCCATGGCCATCATCGACGAAGGCTACCCCCTGCTGGTGTTCGCTCCCCGCGGCCCTGCACAGGCCGGACTACTCGCTCTGGCTGAGGAAATGCGCATCCGCGGTGCACGGGTACTCCTTGCGGCGCCATCCAACACACCGGGGGTAAATCTGCCGATTTCTGAAACGGCCTCGGCCGATTTGGATCCCATTTCGGCCATTCAGAGCTTTTATCCAATGGTCGAATCGCTCGCACGGGCCCGTGGCATGAACCCTGACCACCCCCCCTTTCTGGCAAAGGTAACACGCACAAATTAGCAAAGCCAGCAAGGCAACTGAAATACCTGTTGAGGAAAAATATGAAACTGTTCCACTTTTTGCTGCCGGCCGCCCTGGCCCTGTTGACATTGAACGCGTCCCACGCCGCAGAAGACACTACGCCCAACCTTGACTGGGCCAAGCTCGATGCCTATCGGTCCGCCAATGCCCAAATACTCCCTGTTGCCAAGGGCGAGCGACGTGTCGTTTTCATGGGTGACTCTATTACAGAGTTTTGGTCCAAATCCCAATGGAATTCTGCCCACATCAACCGCGGCATCAGTGGTCAAACCACACCCCAGATGCTCCTTCGCTTCCGCCAAGACGTGATTGACTTAACTCCGAAGATCGTGGTCATCCTGGCCGGAACCAACGATGTTGCTGGCAACACCGGACCGGCGACCAACGAAATGATTGCGGGCAACATTGCGTCCATGGTTCAGTTGGCAAAAGCGAATGGCATCAAGGTTGTACTGGCTTCGGTATTGCCTGCTTACCGGTTCTACTGGAACCCGGAGGCCAGACCCGCACCACAAATTATCGAACTGAACAAGGAGATCAGAATAATTGCCAAACGCTACGACTGTATCTACCTGGATTACTTTACTGCGATGGTTGATTCCGATTCAGGTCTAAAACGCGAATTCTCCGAGGATGGTGTTCACCCCAACGAATCGGGCTACATTGTCATGTCCACACTGGCGCAAAGTGCCATCGCGGCTGCGTCACGTCGCCGGTGAACAGCTTATGAGCCAACTTTCAGCACGTTCACATGCAATCGACACCATGCGGGGGATCACCCTGGCACTGATGATCATCGTGAATATGTCGATCAGCGAAGAAAAGTCCTACGCGCCCTTGCTCCACGCCGTCTGGCACGGGCTCACGCTGACGGACCTGGTCTTTCCGACCTTTCTCTTTGTAGTGGGAGCGTCCATGAGCTTTGCGATGGACAAGTACCAGAGCCTGGGAAGCGCGGCCGTGCTGAAAAAGGTCTTTACCCGCACGGCGCTGATTTTTCTGTGTGGATACTGCTTGTACTGGTTTCCCTTCCTTCAAGCGGACAAGGCGGGACAGTGGGGACTCATCCCTTTTGAAAACACCCGCATTCTGGGTGTGCTCCAGCGCATTGCACTGAGCTATGGGCTGGCCTCACTCATCCTGCATTTTGGCAGAACGCGCGGTGCGATCGTTTTCAGCGTTGTAGCGCTTGTGGGCTACTGGTGGATCATGTCCGCGTGGGGTGACTACACGCTGGAAGGCAATGCGGCCATCAAGCTGGACAAACTGGTGCTGGGAGTAACGCATATGTACCGTGGTGAGGGTGTGCCCTTTGACCCTGAGGGCATTCTTGGCACCCTGCCTTCCACCGTCAATGTGATCGCAGGCTACCTCGCCGGCCTCTTTCTCCGCAACCGGGGGGCAAATTTTGAAGTGGTCGCCAAATTGCTCATGGTCGGAGCGGTTGCCATCGTCATCGCCCTCGCATGGAGCGCTGTGTTTCCGATCAACAAAAAGCTATGGACAAGCTCCTACGTGTTGTGCGCCATCGGCATCGATCTGTGTGTCCTCGCAATGTTGACCTACACCATCGATATTGCATCCGTACAAAAGTGGACTGGTTTCTTTGAGGTGCTCGGCAAGAACACGTTGTTCATATACTTGCTCAGTGAGGTGGTCTCATCCATCTTCTGGATCGCGCACGTTGGCGACAAAGCGCTCTTTGACTGGCTATACCTCAATAGCTTTCAATGGTGGGCGGGCGACAAAAATGGGTCCTTGGTCTTCGCAATCGTCTTCATGATGGCCTGCTGGTGCGTGGGCTACATCATGGACAAAAAACACATCTACATCAAACTGTGATTTGCTGCCCGTCAACCTGATCCCAAAAATGGGTCAATGTATCGGGCTATCGCAGTTTGCGCCCCCCCAGGTGGTGTTTCTTGAACAGTGCCGTGATTTCAGCCATGCACTCGCGTGCCACTTCTTCGCCCTGAACCTCTGCGACGAGTTGCATGAGGTCGGGGCGCAAATGCCACAGCGCTGCGATTTCACGTGCTTCACTGATTTTCATGTCGAGTCGGCCGTGTTCGGGCCCGCCAAACTCATCGGTCACCCGTAACATGGCGGTGCGCACGCGCTCAAGCGCGACATCGTGCGAGTCGGCAACTTCTCGTCCCAATGCGGCCCAAAAACTGACTCGGATACCCATTCAAACACCAGTTCGATTCGACTACTTAGTAGCTCTGTTGACCCTGCAAACCATTGTGATTGTGCCCCATTACACATCAATGACACCGATGGAACAACACCACCAAACCACAACTGCTGTCGGCTTAGATGGTGACAGGTTCGCTGATCGCCGCGAACAACTCTCCACCGCTCAGTCGCCATGGGTGCGCCACCATCGCCAGGTCTGAATGCCTGCCGCCGACACTGAGTACAACGCGGTCAGCGCCGTCATACCCCACCACCCGCAAAGTCAGACGCTTCCAGCCCGATTGCATTGCCTGAACATCGAGCTCCAGCGTATTGCCAATGCGTCGCGCGCGCAACCGATAGACGCTGCGCGCGCCGCGCTGGTAGGCGTAGCTGATGCCATCATCTGCGACGTAGTCCAGTGTCACCTCCTGCTGGCTGCCAGAGCCCAGGATGACGTGCAACTCAATGTCTGACAGGTCGTTGGCAGGACTGGTGCGCACGCCCGTCTGCATAGGCAGCAGGCTGCCTTCGCGCAAGTAAATCGGCGTACTGTCTGCGGTGCTGGTCACATGGATAGTGCGCCCGCTGATTAGAAACTTCCCGGAGTTGGCGTCCATCCAACGTCCCGACCCCGGCAGGGTGACCAGTCGCATCTGCTGACCCTGGTGCACGATGGGTGCTTGCAAAATGGCCGGGCCGATCAAAAACTGGTCGTCCACGCTGTCCAAATCGAGACCTTCGGTATTGGGAAAGTCATAAAACAGCGGGCGCATGACGGCCACACCCTGCTGCTCCTGGTCGCTCCAGAGTTGGTACAGGTAGGGCAACAGTTTGTAACGAAGGCGGACATGGTGCCGAATGGTGTCCAGAGCTTGTGGGCCAAAGGCCCAGGGCTCCTGGTCGGCTGTGCCGGCGCAGGCGTGGTTGCGGAAAAACGGAAACAAGCAGCCCGCCTTGTACCAGGCCACGGCCAGATCCTTGTCGGCATGGCCGCCGAAGCCAGGCATATCGGGGCCGTTGAAGGGAATGCCTGACAGTGCCAGGTTCAGGCTGCAATGGATGCTGGTGCGCAGATGGTGCCAACTGCTGAAGTTGTCACCCGTCCAAACTGCAGTGAAGCGGCTGGAGCCGGTGCTGGCACTGCGGGCCAGCAAGAACGGGCGCTCATCCGGCCGAGCGGCCAGAAAGCCGTCGCGTGTGGCCTGCGCCATGCCGGTGGCGTATGGGTTGTGGTAAGTCCAGTGCGGCCAAGTGCCGCGCTGGAACAGCATGTCATCCAGTTCGGCTGCACCG
>JAIPDC010000170.1 GCA_021737865.1 Rhodoferax sp. | reverse complement strand
ACTTTGGCCTTGGTGTCCGCAGTGACGGGAATGTGGTGAAACGGCACGTTGTAGCTGGCTGCCAGTTGGTAAAAGTCGCGGTGGTTGGAGATGATGGCGCGGATGTCGAGGGCCAACAAGCCGCTTTTCCAGCGGAACAACAGGTCGTTGAGGCAATGGCCCTCTTTGCTCACCAGCAGCACCGTGCGCATGGGTTCAGCGCGAGGGTGCAGGCCCCATTGCATGGCGTACGGCTTGGCAAAAAAACCGAGCTCCGAACGCAAATCCGCGTGGGTCAGGCGTGCGCAGGTGAATTGCACCCGCATAAAAAACAGGCCGGTGCCGGGGTCGTTGTATTGGGCGGCTTCTTCAATGTTGCCGCCGCGCTCCAGCAGGAAGCCGGAGACGGCGTGCACCAGGCCCAATCGGTCCGGGCATGACAGGGTGAGGGTGTAGGTCTGACTCATGGTGCGCCAATTGTCGCAGCACGCGCTGGCGCTGCCCTGTGACCCGGCTCACGCCATCGAGGGGTCGGCCGCCATGGTGTCAAACCGCTTGAAGTATTTGCGTGCCAGTGCAGCCAGTTGCCCGTCGCTGGGGTGGTCGCTGGGTACCGAGTCGACGATGCCTGCCGCCAGTTTGCGCTGGTAGTTGTTGCACCAGTCGCGAAACTGGTTGCGTGTCATGCCAGGCCCGGTCAGCAGCACCTCCCGTGTGTCCATCAGGGCCTTTGCAATGTCAGCAAAGAACGCTGTGTCTTCACCCGCCCTGCCCTGGTGTTTGTAGTGGCTGCGCGATTTGATGCGTTGCGCCTCGACGTGTTCACGGTCAAACATGACGACATGGGCTTCGCAATGGTCCAGCCAGACAACGGCGTGAAAGGTGGTCATACATTTACTTTCAAAAAGAGGTGAATCGGAAATGCTTCAAACCGGGTGTTGGTGCTCCACTTTTTCCTGGCAATCGATGCAGCGCGGCGCCTCGGGGCTGGCGTGCAGCCGTGCAGGTGCAATGTGTTTGCCGCAGTCGGCGCACTCACCATAGGTTCCGGCGGTCAGGCGGGCCAGCGCCGCCTCGATGGCCGCCAACTCGGCCAACTCGCGCTCGCCCAGGGCAAACTCCAGTTCGCGCTCGGACGCCAATTGGGCGCCGGAGTCCTCAGGGTGCCCAAAGTGGTCTGCGGCAACCTCCACCCGGCTGACCGTCCCACCGCGTTGTTCTGCAATTTGTGCCAGCAGGGCGGCGCGCATACCCATGAGTTGCTGCTCAAAGTCGTGGGCTTGTTGCTTGTTCATGGCGGCTCCTTTTTGTTGCTTGTCAAAAAAGATAATGCGCCCGACGCACGCCACAGTCTTTGACAAGGGTCAAGCTGTGGGGCAAGAAAGCCAGGCGAGCAGCCCGGCGGGAAGTCTCAGTGCACTAACACCGGGTTTTGTGCCAGTTCGGCGTATTGCTCCAGCGTGTCTTCCACCTCTTCCTGGCTGGGCGTGTTGACCTGCCAGGCCATGATGTGCTGCTGGAACAACTCGGCCCAGGAGCCATCGAGGTACACCTCTTTGCCCGAGCGTTTGTCGACGATCTCGAACCCGTGGCGGGCCATGAGGGGTACACCGTCCGGGTATTGCACGGTTTTAAATACCCCCAGCGCCGTTTTGCCATTGCCTTCCGCATTGGCAAGCATGTGGGTCACAGAGTAGGTTTCAGAGTCGTAAAGGGTGTGCATTGAGGTAGATGATAGGGTCTCTATCGAAACTGGGCGCGGCGTGGGTGAAATCAAGAGGCCTGACGGCCTACTTCAGGGTCTCGCGCCACTGCTGGTCTACAAAATCACCGTTGGGCTGGGTCAGGCGAATGCGCACCGGCAAAAAGCCCACATCGGCAGCCAGCCAGATTTCCACCCGGGGGTCGTACTCGCCGCTGGGGTCGCGCCACAGCCGAATGGCGCTGATGTCGCCACCCGGCATCTGCAATTTTTCCGTCGCACCCACGGTGAATACCCACGAATCGGCCGACCGTGGGCCAACAGCCTGAAAGGGCAGGGTGCTGCCCTGCGGGAACCCTCTGGGGTCGGCACCGAACATGGAGGCCAGCTGCATGAACACGCTCAACTGGTCCTGGGCCCCGGGCAGCAGAGGCACATCGGGTGTGTTGGCGCTGAAGGTAACCAGCTTCTTTTCGTAATCAAAGTGAGCCGCCACTTCCGAGCGAACCTTGTCCCCAAAACGCGTCGGCTCCAGGCCGTGGCGCGTCAGCCGCCCGGTGCTGGTCTGCACGCGCGAACCGAGCAGAAAATGGCTGATTTCCATGCGGGCATCGTAGGTACTCCCGTCCTGCCCCCACCGCAAATCGCCGTTCACATGGTAGGGAAAGCCTTTGACTTCCCCCTTGATGTCGTACTTCAACCGGGCCGGTGGCGGGACCACGAAACCGCGCACCGCCTTGGCAGGCAGGGGCTTGGCGGACGCCACGCGCGCGTTGTCTGACGGTGCCTCGGCCAATTTGCCGGCTCCAGTTGCCGGGTTGCCTGCGTCAGCCAGAAGCACTGGTGCATCGGGCACCAGAGCGTCCGGCGCTGAAGAACTTGTCATGCTTGCGATAGCTGAGTTGCTAGATTCTTCGGCGACTGCGGGCGGATCTTTCGTCAAATCATCAGCCGGGCCGGACGTTGGTTCCAGTGCGGGTTGCGCCGTGCGGCGTTCCCGTGCGGGCATTGGTCTTACAGGCCTGGTGGTCTGCGCCGGCAACATTTTTGGTGCCTCCGTGGCGAGGGTGCGGGTCGAGAATGCCCAACTGGCCTCAACCGGATCCTGGCTCTCATAGGCCGCGAAAGACAACGGCGCGGCGCGCAGCACAGCCCAATGCGCCAGCAGCACCAGTGCCGTCACCAAAACCAGGCGCCAGGACGGGCGTGGGCGGTTGTGGGCGGGCAGGGCGGTTGGCATGGATCGGGGGCGTTTCTTGGGTGCCAGTTTAAGCGGGCATCAGTTTAATTCAGAGCGACAATTCACGAATGAAACTTGCAACTTACAAAGATGGCTCGCGCGATGGCCAGCTGGTCGTGGTCTCACGCGACCTCAGCCTGGCCGTGTATGCCTCCAATATCGCTAACCGGCTGCAACAGGTCCTTGACGACTGGAACTACCTCTCGCCTCAGCTACAAGACCTGTACGACACGCTGAACAATGGCCGTGCCCGCCATGCGTTTCCGTTCGATCCCCATCAGTGCATGGCACCCCTGCCGCGCGCCTACCAGTGGGCCGATGGTTCCGCCTACCTGAACCATGTAGAGCTGGTGCGCAAGGCGCGTGGAGCCGTGGTGCCGGAGAGCTTTTACTCCGACCCCCTGATGTACCAGGGCGGCAGCGACGATTTGCAGGGCCCCTGCGACCCGATCACGTGCACCAGCGAGTCGTTTGGCATCGACTTTGAGGCCGAAGTGGCTGTCATCACCGGTGATGTACCCATGGGCTGCCCGGCGGACCGGGCGCTCGATGGTATTCGCCTGCTGGTGCTGGTCAACGACGTGAGTCTGCGCAACCTGATCCCCGACGAATTGGCCAAAGGCTTTGGCTTTGTTCAAAGCAAACCGGCCACCGCCTTCAGCCCGGTGGCGGTTACGCCTGATGAGTTGGGCGCAGCCTGGGTCAGGGGGCGTGTGCACCTGCCGCTGGCAAGCATCTGGAACGGACGCAAGGTGGGCTTGTGTGATGCCGGGTCCGACATGACGTTTCACTTTGGCCAGCTCATCGCACACCTGTGCAAGACCCGTAACGTTCGGGCGGGTTCCATCATTGGTTCCGGCACGGTCAGCAACAAGGGGGTGACCAAGGGCACCGGCGCCAAGTCGCACACCGACTGGCCCCAAGGCTACAGCTGCATCGCCGAGAAGCGCGCCATGGAGACCATCCAGGACGGTCAGCCGAGCACAGAATTCATGAAGGCAGGCGACACGATTCGTATCGAAATGAAAAGTGCCGACGGGCAGAGCGTTTTTGGCGCCATTGAGCAGGAAGTGGTGGTCAGCGGGAAGCGCAGCGACTGAGCCTAGCGCCGGCGGCGTGACGTCGTGGAGGCATTTCTTGTTAGAGTCATTTATTGGCAATAACATTGAAAAAACAGCATCATGATGCAATAATAGCTAGGATGTTTGATCGATTTAAACTTGCAGATCTCCAACGAGCGCTACAGCGTGCACCAGCCGTGGTGCTTCTGGGGCCGCGCCAAGTGGGTAAAACCACGCTGGCGCTCCAGGTTGCGCAACCTGATGGCGGCTACCTTGACCTGGAGTCACCAGAGGACCGCAACAAGCTGAGTAACGTCGAACAATATCTGCGCGCCCGCCAGGACCGGCTCATCGTGCTGGATGAAGTGCAGCGACTCCCCACCTTGTTTGAGCCTTTGCGGGGCCTGATCGACCAGGCACGTCGAGCGGGCACGCCCAATGGCACGCGCACCAGTGGCCTCTACCTGTTGCTGGGCTCCGCCTCTCTTGACCTGATCCAGCACAGTAGCGAAACACTGGCCGGTCGCGTGGCTTTTGTCGAACTCAGCGGCTTGCATCGCCTGGAAGTTCCACTGAGTCTGTGGGACGGATTGTGGGTGCGGGGTGGTTTTCCGCAATCGTTAACGGCCCTGAGCGACGCCGACAGTGTGCAATGGCGGCGCGACTTCACGCGCACTTATCTGGAACGCGATGTGGCCCAATTTGCTCCGCGCACCAGTGCCGAATTGCTGCGCAGATTTTGGACCATGCTGGCGCATCTGCAAGGCAGCACCCTGAACATTGCGCAGTTGGCGAGAAATCTGGACATTGATACCCGAACTGCCAATGGCTATTTGGATCTGCTAACCGATCTGTTGTTGACCCGAAAACTCGCTCCATGGCACAGCAACCAAGGCAAACGACTGGTCAAATCCAACAAGGTCTATATCCGTGACAGCGGATTGCTGCACAGTTTGCTGGGCATCAATGATATGGATGCCCTGTTGTCCCATCCTGTGGTGGGTGCCAGTTGGGAAGGGCATGTCATAGAGAGCCTGCTGGCAGTAGCCCCGGCGGGAACGACGCCCAGCTTCTACCGCAGCAATGCCGGTGCAGAGATTGACCTGCTGCTCACCTGGCCCAGCGGGGAACACTGGGCCATTGAGATCAAGCGCAGCACCACGCCCAAGATGGAACGCGGCTTTTATAGCGCCTGCGAAGAAATAAGGCCCAGTCGAAAATGGCTCATCTACCCCGGCATGGAGGGCTATCCTTTGGGCGATGGGATTGAAGTGATGCCGCTGCACACCGCCATGCAAACCCTTGCCGCCGCATCGTAGTCAGCCCAAATTACCCGTGCATCAACTGCAGCGCAAAGGTCTTGAAACCGCGTAGCATCATCTCAATGGCCACCGAGACCAGCACCAGACCCATCAACCGCTCGACCGCCGTTACCAGACGGGTGCCAATGACACGCTGAATGCGTTCTGCCGACACCAGCACAACGGCGCTGACCAGCATGGTCACGCACAACGCGCCAATCCACTCCATGCGGCGCTCGGGCTGTTGAGAGACCAGCAGCAACACGGTTGCCAATGCCGAGGGGCCTGCAATCGCGGGCACAGCCAGCGGCACGATCAAGGGCTCGGCCAACTGCTCGTCGTCAGCGGCGCCGGCGGGCGGCGGAAACACCATGCGCAGTGCGATCAAAAACAAAATCACGCCGCCGCCAATTTGCAGCGCCAGCTCGCTCAGGTTCATGACCCGCAGAAAACTCTCGCCGACAAACATGAAGGTCAGCAGCAGTGCGAAGGCAATCAAAATTTCGCGCAGGATGACGCGGGCGCGACGTTCGGGCGCAACATGTTTCAACGCATTGGCGAAGATGGGGATGTTGCCAACGGGGTCGGTAATCAGCACCAGCAAAATGGTGGCAGACAGAAACGTGTAGTTCATCATGGCGAAAAAGTTGACCCAAGTTAAGGGACCAGTCAGATCGGTGGATGATAATCGCGCCATGCGAACCCTGCGCCACTTCACCTTTATCAGTCGCCTTGTGCTGGCCTGGTTCGTGTTGTCGCTGGGTGTTGCAGTGGCATCGCCCATCGTCCAGCCGCGCGATATCTTGCTGGTTTGCACCGGTTCGGGCGCGATGAAGATGCTGGTCAAAGCCGCCGACGGTAGCGCCTCTGAAGTGTCCGGCAACACCTTGGACTGCCCGCTGTGCGCACCGATGGCGGCACCGCCACCGGTGGAGCATTGGGCCGCAGAGCCGGTCCAGCCACTTGCTTTTGCCCTGCAGGGCATTCCGAGCGCGCACATTGCCGCGCGCACCGCTGCGCCATTGCCGGCGCGCGGGCCGCCCGTCCTCTAAGCTATCAAAAGCATCGTGCGATAAGCCCGTTTCACGCGGCTGAAAACACTTCTCATAAGATTAATTGGTTGTTGCCTCGGGCGCCTTCGCCGGCACCTAAAAGCCAACCCTATTTGGCCAACAGCCCCGCACAAAAGATGGCGGAGCATGTTGTCGAACAGACCATTTTTACCAAGGAAGCACCATGAAACTCAAAACCATTGCCACCATCCTCGCACTCTCCAGCGGCGCACTGTTTGCACAAACCGTCGAGGTCAAAGACAGCTGGGCACGCGCCACCGTGCCGGGCCAAAAAGCCACCGGCGCCTTCATGAAACTCACGTCCAAAGACGGTGCCAAACTGGTCAGCGCCGCGAGCCCCGTGGCGGGTGTGACCGAAGTGCATGAAATGAAGATGGAAGGCGATGTCATGAAAATGCGCGCCGTCCAGGGCGGTCTGGAACTGCCCGCAGGCAAGGCGGTTGAACTCAAGCCCGGCGGCTACCACGTCATGCTGATGGACTTGAAGAGCACCTTGCAGAAAGACACGACGATTCCCCTTACGCTGGTCTTCAAGGATGCCAAAGGCGTGGAAACCAAAACGGAACTCAACGTGCCCGTGTCCATGACGCCACCCGGTGCCAAGACCAGTGATATGCCAGCCATGGACCACAGCAAGCACAAAATGTAAGACCTCGCTGTAAGAACAAGCGCTTGTCGCAATGAGAGCCACACCGTATCGCATACCGCTGTGCCGCCCTTGGGCGGTATGGCTGGCCGTGCTCATCGCGGTGTTTGGCGCCATCGCGCCCACGGTGTCCCACGCGCGGATGCTTGCGGCCGGACACCTCCCGCAAGGCGTTGAAATCTGCACCAGTCAAGGCCCGCGCTGGGTGGCTGCTGACACCATGCCATCTCCGGATGGCCCCGCGCCCACGCAGCGGCCGACCATCAACGTTGACCACTGCCCGTTTTGCCTGCAAACCACAGACCGTGTTGCTCCTGTGCCCCACCTGTTGCCTTACCTCTTCTCGGTTCAGGGCGGACAGCAGGAGGCCCCAGTCTGGCAGGCTTTTTTCTACGCTGCAACGCACACCTTCACGCCACCGCCGCGTGGACCTCCGGGGTTCTTTTGAGCTATTGAATTCATAGCGTCTTGCGCCCGTTCTACGGGGGCTGGAGGCGCTTTTTATAGTGAAAAAGAGGTCCTGAACATGTCGCATTTCAAATTCAAAACACTTCCCCTTGCCATCTCGCTGGCTATTCCTGCCTTGTGCCTGCTGTGCAACAGCGCTCTGGCTGCCGATGTCAAAACTCTTGCCCTGCCTGCGGTGACCGTCAGCGACTCCAAATGGGACAACACCGCTCCCGGCGCCACCAAACTGGACAAAGCCGGCCTGGCACCGCGCCTGTCAGCCACCAGCGACACGGCCAGCCTGTTGTCCGACATTCCCGGCGTCAGTTTGTACGGTGCCGGTGGCGTGTCGAGTCTGCCCGCCATCCACGGGTTGGCGGACGACCGCCTGCGCATCAAGGTCGATGGCATGGACCTGATTGCCTCCTGTCCCAACCACATGAACCCGGCTCTGTCCTACCTGGACCCGACCAACGTCGGCGTGCTCAAGGTGTTTGCGGGAATCTCGCCGGTCAGTGCCGGTGGTGACAGCATTGGCGGCACCATCCTTGCCGAGTCGCGTGCGCCCGAGTTCGCGGCAGCCGGACAAAGTATTACCAAGGGCGAATGGGGTGCGTTCTACCGGGGCAACAACAAGGCGCGCGGTGCCAATGTGTCGGCCACGTACGCCACCGACACCGTCAACATCAGCTACAGCGGCTCTACCAGCCAAGCCGACAACTACACAGCCGGCGCGGACTTCAAGGCTTACGAATTCACCGGGCGCGCCGGGCACAACCTGCCGCGCAACGAGGTGGGCTCCACCGCATACGAGACGCGCAACCAGGCAATGGGCTTGGCGTTCACGAACGGCAACCATCTGTTTCAGGCCAAGCTGGGCTTTCAGGACATGCCATTTCAGCTCTACCCCAACCAGCGCATGGACATGCTGGACAACACCCAGCGCAGTCTGAATCTGAGCTATGCAGGGCAATTCGACTGGGGCGCACTCGAGGTGCGGGCCTACCAGGAAAAGGTGGACCATTTCATGGACT
>JAIPDC010000169.1 GCA_021737865.1 Rhodoferax sp. | reverse complement strand
GGTGGCTTCCCTCCTGCCAGTGGTCCTACAGCCAACCACATACCCTACAAGTCGCTCAGCGGTGTGTCGATTGCCAACTGTGACAGTTGTCACAAAGCGGGTTATTCCAGTTGGAGTCCCAGCAGGTTTCACAACAGTGTGTCCGTGTCTACTCAGTGCGCGACTTGTCATATGAGTACCAGCTATGGCGCCACGGCACGCCCGGCCACTGCCATCCACAATGGGCAGTCGGTTTGCGAGAATTGCCATAAATCCACCGCGACATGGTCGGGTGCCAAGCCAGATCACAGCTTGTTCAATAGCGCAACTAATTGCGTGACCTGTCACAGCGGCAGTTCAGCGACCGGCAAAGCGGGCACGCATATGCCTACGAGTGCAAATTGCGTCAGTTGCCACAGCGTCACGGGCTGGAAGCCCACCAAGTGGAACCACTCGCAGATGCCGGTGACCAACCAGTGCACCACTTGCCACAGCGGAGCCTATCCGCCAGCGGACGGCAAGCCGGTGAACCATATTCCGTACCAGACCCTGACGGGTGTTGCCATCACCAATTGCGACAGCTGCCACAAGTCAGGCTATGCCAGCTGGTTCCCGGGTCGCTTCCATATGAATGTCTCCATCACGACCCAGTGCGCGTCGTGTCACTTGAGCGCAGGCTATGGTTTGTCCAGCAAGCCCGCCACATCAACGCATTCGGCTGTGACCGGAAATTGTGAGAGCTGCCACAAGTCCAGCACCAACTGGCTAAGTGTTCAGTACACACACGCGCCGGCCAATGCCGTCGGTACGGGAACGTGCGACAACTGCCACAACGGCAGCACAAGTGCCGTCAAAAAGGGGTCAACTCACATACCGGTTCCCGCTGGCATTGCCAAGTGCGATTCTTGCCACAAGTCGCAAGTCAGCTTTACCAGTTCGGTGGCCATGAACCACAGTGTGGTTTCCGCCGCTACGTGTAAGTCGTGTCACAACGGAAGCTATTTGTCGGCGGGTGCGCAGGGTGCCTTGGCCAAGCCAGCCAACCACATACCGGAAGCGACGCAATTGATGGGGGGTGCCACCATGGACTGCAATGCTTGCCACAGCAGCACGACCAGTTGGCTGAGCGAGAAGATGAACCACAACTCGACCATGGGCAATGGCGCTGGCTGGTGCAAAGGGTGCCATGCGTCTGGAACCACGTATCTGGGTTCCATGGACAAGAAGTCGCTGAACCACGAAAAGTCCGGATCGACCGATTGTTCGCAATCCGGATGTCACCGCCCCTTGGGCAACAAGGGCGCAACCTACTCCAAGTGGAACTAAAACTGCATTGCGAATCCGATCTAAAAACTGACTGAAGCCCTTACATGCAAAAACGCAACATTTTCTGGCCATTGGCCATCGTCGGCCAGCTGTGCCTGGCGTCCCTCGCCCACGCGCAACTGCTGGACGATATCGAAATCAAGAGTGATGGAAAAAATGCTGTTGCGATCATCCGCTTCTCGGCGCCTGTGCAGTTCCAGCGTTCCCTCTCAGCCAAGTCGGGAGACCTGGTGCAGATTTTTTACAACATGCTGCCCAGAAAAGACTCAACGCTGACTCAGGTCGGTGAACGACGCATTGCTGGGGGCAATGGCTTGCCGCAACTCGTGGTCACCGACGAAGCGGTATCCAATGATGATCTCTTCAAACGCAAATTGCTGGTCCGGATCAGCGAGCCCCTGGGTTTCAAAGTGCGCGCTGGACGTACCAAAGAGACGCTGGAGATTGTGATGGAGGGCATGGGCGCCAAGGTGTCATCGACGGCGCCCGTTCTCAAGGTCAAGGAGTCGGGCAAACACTATGCCGTTCTCTTGCAAAGCTCTGTCGACCCGGGTGACCAGTTGAAAGCGTCCATACCCTCCATACTGCAAGAGGCTGAAGTGTTCACATCGAGTCGTGTCGCCGATGGCAAAACCAGTTACGAAATTTCGTTGGGATACTTTGGTACCCAGGCCGAGGCAGAAAACGCGCAACGCTTGCTGCTGAAACGATTTCCTGCTGCTGCGGTTGTCCCGTTGGTGAAACCGGCAGTCTTGCCGCCATCTACATCAGTGGCGCAGCCGTCCGATGCGGGTACAGCTCCCGCAGTGATTGCCTCGGCACCGGAAGTGGAAGCCAGTGCCACCAAGCTGGTGGCGGTTGCCGATGCCGCCAGCGACCGGGGTGACTACCAGGATGCCATCACTGCACTGGACACGTTGCTCAATCTGCCACCCAATACACGTACCCGCAAAGCGCAGGAGCAGATCGGTTTGACGCGCTTGAAGTCGGGCGACAACCAGCGCGCGCGCGGTGAGTTTGAAACATTTTTGAAGCTGTACCCGACAGGTGCAGATAGCGAACAGATTCGCCAGTACCTGGTGAATTTACCAACGGAGACGGCAGTCGCCAAGGTGCGTGGTTCAGCGGAACCGGTCTCCGTTACCAACGGCTCCGTATCGGTTTTCTATTACGGTGGGCAGTCGCAAACGCGTACACAGGATTTTATCGATTCCCCGTTGGGAGGCTTGCCGGTATTGCAGTCCGAGAACAACCTGTCAGGTACCGACCAAAAGCAGGTGCAGACCAATATGGATCTGAACTGGCGCTACCGCGATGCCGAGAAGGACATGCGCTTTGTGGTGCGTGACACCTACAGCGCAGATCTCATGCCCAATCGTCCCAGCAAGAACCGCCTGTCGGCCCTGTACTTTGACCAGCGTTCGCTGACCAATGGAACGGCTTTCAAAGTCGGGCGCCAATCCCCTGTCGGCGGTGGAGTGCTGTACCGTTTTGACGGCGTACAGGGCTCCTACACCTTTGCGCCCAAGTGGAAAGTCAGTGCCGTTTATGGAGTGCCGACAGATGTGCTGCTGGACAGCAAACGACACTTCTATGGCGCCTGGGTCGATGCAGACGCACTGGCGCCCAATATGAGTGGCAGCGTCTACCTGAACCAGCAAATGATTGATGACCAGATTGACCGCAGCGCAGTCGGCGCAGAACTGCGCTATTTCAATGACGGGATAGCGTTGTCCGGGCAAATGGACTATGACCAAGTGTTGCAGGGCCTCAATATTGCAACGGTCCAGGGGTCGTGGCAGTTTGCGGATACCACGGTGATCAATTTTCTGGTCGACCGGCGTGCCGCGCCTGTGCGTTCACTGGGCAACATTTTGTTCTTCCAGGACCCGATGTTGCCCACCCCCGCGCGCAATATCCAGGAACTTTTAGCCACCACGCCGATTGACATGCTGCGCGGCCAGGTTAACGGAATCACTTCATTCCAGACCCAGGCCATGTTGGGATTCACGATGCCGGTGGCCGCCAACTGGCAGGCCGGCGCCAACGCGAACTACACCAATGTTGACGAGATCAAGCCGATTGCCGTCATCCTGCCTAATGGGCAACCCAGCACCGGCGACCTGTGGAGTCTGGGGTTGCAGCTCATTGGATCCAACCTCTACTCGGCGCGCGACACCCACGTGTTCAACGCCAGCTTTTTGTCGGGGCCAACCTACAAGGGAACGCTGCTGTCATACAACAACCTGACCGGACTCAACGAAGATTGGCAAGTGGAACCCTCTTTGCGACTCTATGTTCAGGAAGACAGTCTGGGCAACAAGATGAAGCGCTGGACCCCTGGCGTGCGAATGACCTATCGTCTGATGAAGCGTATCTCGCTGGAAACCGAACTCACCTATGAAATTGCCGACACCACAGGTCCCACGCGCAACGAATCATCGCAACGCATGTTTTACTACCTGGGTGCCCGCTTTGACTTTTGATAGTCCTGCCAACCACTTCACACCATGACCGAAAACATCGAAGGCATTCGCCCGCACGCGAGTCCATCTGCTACGCCCGAGGTGAACGTGAAAGTCCTGTTCGCCGGCATTGCCGTGGCCGTGCTCGCGGTTGCGGCTGGCGGATATTGGTGGACGAAGTCCCATGCGCCGACCAACGGCGTAACGAACTTGCCATCCGTCCCTTCTGCGCCATCTGTGCGGTCCATGCCAAACAGTGGTGCACCCCATGGAACCGAGACGGATCAAATGGCATCCATGACGGACCGCCTTGCGCAGCGACTTAAAGACCAGCCGCAGGACGCCGAAGGCTGGGCCATGCTGGCGCGCTCCTACAGCGTGCTGGGCCGCCATCCCGAGGCACTCCAGGCTTACGAAAAGGCGACTGCCCTGGGCAAGGACGATGCCAACCTGCTCGCCGACTATGCCGACTCAATGGCGATGAAGAACAACCGCGTACTGGCCGGTGAACCCCTCAAGCTGGTGGAGCGTGCGCTCAAACTCGAGCCGCACAACCTGAAAGCACTGTCCATGGCGGGATCAGAGGCTTTCGAACGCCAGGATTACGCCAAAGCGGCCCACTATTGGCAGCAGGTGGTGCAGTTTGGCCCGGCTGATAGTCCCATGGTGCAGCAGATTGCACCCAGCCTGGAACGCGCAAAGCAGTTGGCTGGTGCATCGCGACCGGGTAAACCATAGTCGCCCGTTCTTGTCGGGAGATATGAATCCACATCCACAATGAGTTACATCCTGATTTACGTTGCCGTTGGACTCGTCGTGATGTCCCTGTACGTCCGACGCCAGCGACGTATCCACAACACGCACTCGGCGGAATTGAAACTGGCGGTGCAAAGTGGTCTGGCTGAACCCCCGTCGCTGCACCCAGTGGTTGATTTCAGCCGTTGCATGGGCTCTGGTGCCTGCGTCAAGGCCTGCCCGGAAGGTGCGCTCGGTGTAGTGGCTGGCAAAGCCACCTTGATCAACGCATCTGCCTGCATTGGACACGGGGCCTGCATGGCGGCTTGCCCGGTCGAGTCGATCAAGCTGGTCTTTGGCACCGAAAAGCGCGGCATCGATATTCCCAATGTGACGCCGCAGTTTGAAACCAGTGTGCCCGGCATCTTCATTGCGGGTGAACTCGGCGGCATGGGGCTGATCCGCAAGGCGGCCGAGCAGGGACGACAGGCGATGGACTCCATTCGCAAGAAGAAGGGCAGCAAGGCTGATTTTGATGTGTTTATCGTCGGCTGCGGGCCCGCCGGGCTGTCGGCCGGGTTGTCGGCCATCCACCACAAAATGCGCTACAAGCTGATTGAGCAGGAGGACTCTTTGGGAGGGTCGGTTTACCACTACCCCCGGCAAAAGATCGCCATGACGGCGCCGGTGGAACTCGACCTGATTGGCACGGTCAAATTCAACGATGTGCAAAAGGAAACGCTGTTGGCGTTTTGGCTGGATGTGGTCAAAAAGACCAGCCTGCGAATCGCATTTCGCGAGCGCATGGAGTCGGTGGAGCGCGAGGACGACCACTTTCGCGTGCGAACCAACCAGGGCAGTTACACCGCCGGTTCTGTGCTGCTGGCCATGGGTCGGCGCGGCACTCCGCGCAAGCTGGAAGTGCCGGGTGAAGAGTCGGCCAAGGTCGCTTACCGGTTGGCGGACCCGGCCCAATACGCAGGCCAGTCGGTCCTGGTGGTGGGGGGGGGCGACAGCGCGCTGGAGGCCGCCATTGCCCTCTCGCAGGAAGAGGACACCGATGTCATCCTGTCCTATCGCAGCGCTGCGTTTTCGCGTGTCAAACAAAAGAACCGCTCGGCATTGGAACAGCAGGAAAAGGCAGGGCGCCTGCGCGTGCTGCTCAACTCCACCGTGAGTACCATTCAGGACCGCCATGTCGATTTAGACCACGATGGCGTGGTACAGCGCTTCAAGAACGACGTGGTGCTGGTGTGCGCGGGCGGTGTCTTGCCCACGCCGCTGCTCCAGCAAATTGGCATCCGGTTCGATACCAAATTCGGCACTGCATAAAGAGATTGCCCCCACGCTTGTCGCTGCGCGTACTGCGCTGCCCCCCGAGGGGGCTGAACTTGCTTGGGGCGGCCCGGCGCAGCGTTCAATTGCCCCACGCTTGTCGCAGGCACAATTGCTCCGTTCTCCACAACCGATTGAACTATGAGAGTTTTTGGAATCGCCGGGCACTCCGGCATGGGCAAGACCACGCTGCTGGAGCGCCTCATCCCCGAGCTCACCGGGCGTGGTCTGTCGGTGTCGCTGATCAAGCACAGCCACAAATCGATTGATATCGACCGACCTGGCAAAGACTCCTACCGTCTGCGCGAAGCCGGGTGCGGCGAGGTTGTCTTGCTCGGCAATGAGCGCTGGGCACTGATGCACGAACTGCGCGGCGCGCCCGAGCCGTCGCTGGACTACCTGATCAGGCGCTTGCAGCCTTGCGATCTGGTGCTGGTGGAGGGCTTCAAGGAAGGCCACTTCCCCAAAATCGAAGTGTGGCGCCCAGGACTTGGCCGCGAAACCCTGTGGCCGCAGTGGCCCGGCATCATGGCCATTGCTTCGGACGCCAATAGCAATCCGGCAGATCTGCAGCGCGACGAACCGGCACCCGTCTGGTTTGATCTGGCTGACACGCGCGCCATTGCAGACTGCGTGGTCGAGCACGCCATGGCGGTCTGAGGTCGGTCCTGACTGTGATGGACCGCCGCCATTTTTTGGGCACGGGTCTGGCCGGTGCGTGGGCTGCAACCGGTTGCCAGCCGGCGGCAAACGCCACCGCCCACATCCAGGGAGACTTTACTGGTGTGCAGGTCGAGCGCGGCCACTGGCTGCGCGATGGCTTACCGGGTGGCCTGCGGGGTGGCAAGGGCTGGCCCGCGCCCGCCCAAATCTTCAAAACCCGGGTTCTGATTGCAGGCGGTGGGGTGGCCGGGCTGGCCGCTGCACGTGCTCTGCGCCTGCGTGGCATGGACGACTTCGCCCTGCTGGAACTGGAAGACTCGGCCGGGGGCAATAGCCGCGGCGGGGCGGTGGCCGGGTTGCCCTGCCCCTTGGGCGCACACTACCTGCCCCTGCCCACAGACGACGCGCCCGAGGTGCAGGACCTGCTCGAGGAGCTTGGGCTGCGCACGCGCGTCGCCGGTCGCTGGCAATACGATGAGCGCCACCTGTGCCACAGCCCGCAGGAGCGCCTGTTCTTCAACGGCGAATGGCAGGATGGCCTGCTGCCCCTGCACGGCGTGGGTACCGACACGCTGACACAGTACGAAAAATTTGCCGCCCTGGTGGACCATGCGCGCAAGACGGCCCGCTGGACCATGCCAGTGCAAAACAGTGCTCTAGCCCCCGTCCAATATGCGCTATCAGCTATCACTTTTGTAGCATATCTGGATCGGCACGGTCTGAATGACCGCCACCTGCGCTGGTATCTGGACTACTGCTGCCGCGATGACTACGGTGCCGGCATTGCCGCCGTGTCGGCCTGGGCCGGCATCCACTACTTTGCCAGCCGCCACGGTTTTCAGGCACCGGGCACCGAGGGTGTGGAGCGTGAAGGTCTGCTGACCTGGCCCGAGGGCAACGCCTGGCTCACCCGCCGCATGGCCGCACCCCTGGGCGAGCGGCTGCACACGGGGTGCGTGGTGCTGCGCATTGCGAGCACGAAACACGGCGTCGAGGTCGATGCGTTCAACACCGCTACCCGTACGCTGGAGCGCTGGCAGGCGCAGCGGGTGGTGGTGGCTTTGCCGGTGTTCGTGGCGGCACGCGTCGTGCAGGACCCGCCGGAATTCTTGCGCCAGGCCAGCCGACAGGCGGACTATGCACCGTGGCTGGTGGCCAATATCCACCTTGGGCGCCCCCTGCACGACCGCCCGGGCGCTGCACCGAGCTGGGACAACGTCCTCTATGACGACCGTCGGGGAGCCGGCGGCCTGGGTTATGTGGACGCCACGCACCAAGGCCTGCAAGCCGTGCCGGGTGCCACCGTGTTGACCCATTACCGGGCGCTGGGCGACTATGGCAGCAGCAGCGCTGCGGGGCGCAAGTGGCTGATGGAACGCCCCTGGGCCGCCTGGCGGGATGACGTTGTGAGCGACCTGTCACGTGCCCACCCCGATCTGGCGCCCAAAGTCACCCGCATCGACATCACCCGCTACGGCCACGCCATGGCCATCCCTGTACCACAAATTAATGGTCAAATTGGCCTCTGGCCCTCGTCAAATATGCGTGGACCGCTATCAAAAACAGAGCGTTACCCGGCCCGCCGGGCGCTGACCTGGGAGCGCATGGCGTTTGCCCACAGCGATTGGGCGGGCTATTCGGTGTTTGAAGAGGCCTTTACCGCCGGACATGCGGCCGGTGGCTGAATACCCGGCGGTGGGGTGACTACACTCAGTACCTCTTTAACTGAACCCCGCAGCGGTCATGGAAATAGTCGTACTGGTGTTGATTCTGGCGTTTGTGGGTTACACCTTCCAGGCGCGCGACGAGCGCAGGCGCATCGGCCTGCTGGCCCACTACCTGGGCCAGTACCAGATTGAAAAACTCATGGAGACGCTGACCGAGGGCTATATGCGGGCCCTGGGCGAGCCCGACGCGCAGCGCGAAGCGCAGATCTGGAGCATTCTGACCACCACCGAGACCGCACTGTGCGAGCAATTCAGGCGTTTTGTCGTCGACCTGGCCAAGAT
>JAIPDC010000168.1 GCA_021737865.1 Rhodoferax sp. | reverse complement strand
GTCAGATGACAAAAGGATGGCGCACTTGCGCAGGTTCGCTAAAGCGGGCCGTACATGAGGACTTGAATGGGTGAAAGATTCGGATAGAGGGAGACTTCTTTCGACCCATTGCAGACCTAGCGAGCGAACAACTGGTCGCCCGATACCGGTCAGTCAAATGCTCTCAAACTCAGGCCACGAATACCCGCTTCAGGGAAGCTCAATCTGCATGCTGGACTTCGCCTGTCGATCAAAATCGGCAGCTTTTGAGTAGCCCAATCAAAGAAAGAAGAAAGCAAATGCGGCTGACCTTGCACCCGTCGACATCAGGTCAACCGTCCCAAGGCAGTCCTCACAATACTCGTCGCATCCACACCAAAGAAGCCCCGCAGTGCAGCTCGCGTATCGCTGCGGCCAAAGCCATCGGTGCCCAGCGTGACGTAGGTGCGCCCCTCGGGAAGATAGGCGCGGATGCTCTCCGGCACAGCCCGAACATAGTCGGAGGCGGCGATGATGGGGCCTGCGCTCTTACGTAGCAGCTGCGCAATAAACGGCAGCGAATCGTCCGCGTCCGCACATGCTTGCCCCTCGCGCGCCAGTTCGCTCCAACTGGTGACGCTGAACACATCAACTTCCACTCCTTGTGCCGCCAAAAGCTGCGCCGCATTGATCACTTCGGTCAGAATCGCCCCGGAACCCAGCAGAGTCACGTTCTTGGGTGAGTTTGTGCTATGTCTCCCGTCCACTGTGTGCGAGTAACTCTTGAAATAATAGCAACCGCGTATCACATCCGCTGCTGCGCCATCGGGCAAGTCCGGCTGGGCGTAGTTCTCGTTCATCATGGTGACGTAATAGAAGACGTCTTTTTGCTCTACCAGCATCTCGCGCATGCCGTGGTCGATGATGACAGCCAACTCGCCAGCAAAAGCCGGATCGTAAGCTTTACAGTTGGGAATGGTGGCCGCAGCCAGATGACTGGTGCCGTCCTGGTGCTGCAAGCCTTCACCGCCTAGTGTGGTGCGCCCGGACGTTGCCCCGAGCAGGAAGCCGCGCGCCCGCTGGTCCGCTGCGGCCCATATCGCGTCGCCCACGCGCTGAAAACCAAACATCGAGTAGTAGATGTAGAACGGCAGCATTGCCAGGCCATGCACGCTGTAGCTGGTGGCCGCTGCCGTCCAACTGGCCAGCGCACCAGCTTCGCTGATACCTTCTTCCAGAATCTGACCATCCAACGCCTCGCGATAGCTCAGCACCGATCCGATGTCTTCTGGCGCATAACGTTGGCCTACGCTGCTGTAAATGCCAACCTGCTTGAACAGATTTGCCATGCCAAAGGTACGCGCCTCATCGGCCACAATGGGCACAATGCGCGGACCCAACGCGGGGTCCTTGAGCAAGCCACCCAGCATGCGCACAAAAGCCATGGTGGTGCTCATTTCCTTGCCATCCGCTTGCAGTGCGAACTTGGCGTAGCTGGGGATTTCGGGTACTGGTATGACTTGGGCGGCGGTATACCTTTTGGGTAAATAGCCGCCCAATTTTTGACGCTGTTGATGCAGGTAACGCATCTCGGCGCTGTCATCGGCGGGTTTGTAAAACTCCAGGCTTTTCACCTGCTCATCCGTCATGGGCAAGTTGAAACGGTTGCGAAACGCAATCAGGTCAGTCTCGTCAAACTTCTTCTGGCTATGCGTCGTCATCTTGCCCTGGCCAACTGCGCCCATGCCATAGCCCTTTTTGGTGTGGGCCAGGATCACCGTGGGTTGACCCATGTGATTCGCAGCGGCGGCATAGGCCGCGTGAATCTTGACCAGGTCATGGCCACCGCGCTTGAGGTGGTCAATCTGGTCATCCGTCAGTCCTTGGGCCAGGCGGGCCAGTTCATCGTTTTGACCAAAGAAGCTGTCGCGGTTAAAACGCCCATCTTTGGCGGCAAAGGTTTGCATCTGGCCGTCCACCGTACTGGCAAAGGCACGGGTGAGCGCACCAGTCAGGTCACGCGCAAACAGGCCGTCCCAGTCGCTGCCCCAGACCAGCTTTATCACGTTCCAGCCCGCGCCAGAGAACAGTTTTTCCAACTCGTCGATGATGCGGCCGTTGCCACGCACGGGGCCGTCCAGACGTTGCAGGTTGCAGTTGACCACCCACACCATGTTGTCCAGCTTTTCGCGCGCTGCCAGGGTGAGTGCGCTCATGCTCTCGGGCTCGTCCATCTCGCCGTCGCCAAACACGCCCCACACTTTGCGACCGTCACAGTTCAGCAACTGGCGGTGTGTGAGGTAGCGCATGAAGCGTGCGTGGTAAATCGAGCTTATCGGGCCAATGCCCATGGAGCCAGTCGGGAACTGCCAGAAGTCGGGCATTAGGTAGGGATGCGGATAACTGCACAGACCACGAGCGCCTTGGCCAGTGAGTGCTTGGGGGGAAGTCAACTCCTGGCGGTAGTAGCGCAAATCCTCGGCGGTCAGTCTGCCTTCCAGAAACGCGCGGGCATATACCCCCGGAGCACTGTGTGGCTGGAAGAACACCAAGTCCCCCAGATGCTGTTCGCTGCGCGCCTGAAAGAAGTGGTTGTAGCCGGTCTCAAACAAGTCCGCTGCACTGGCGTAGCTGGCGATGTGACCGCCGAGCTCTCCATAGGCTTCATTCGCGCGCACCACCATCGCCAGCGCGTTCCAACGCATCAAGGAAGCCAGCCGCTCTTCGATGGCCAAGTCTCCCGGAAAAACCGGTTGTTGTTCGACCCCTATCGTGTTGATATAGGGCGTAGCCAGCTCAGGCTGCCAGCCCACACGTTGGGTGCGGGCCTGGCGGGCCAACTCATCAAGCATGAATCGGGCACGCTCGGGGCCTTGGGCGGCAAGCAGCGCTGTGAACGCGTCGCGCCACTCGGCGGTTTCCTGGGGATCGGTGTCGGTGTGTGACGGGTCAACAGTAACTTCATGCATATGCGAACCCTCTCAATTAAATGGCGCAATCCAGTGCTTGCTGGATGTCGGCCAGCACGTCGCCAATGTCTTCTAACCCTACGGACAAACGCACCAGCCCTTCCGCAATGCCATGGGCATGGCGCTCTTCGGGCGTGTAGGTGGAATGCGTCATGCTTGCAGGGTGCTGCGCAAGTGTTTCGGCATCGCCCAAACTGACCGCACGGGTGACCAGCTTCAATGCATCCATGAAACGGATGCCTGCTTGCAAGCCGCCCTTGAGCTCAAACGCCACCATGCCGCCAAACTGACGCATCTGGCGCTTGGCCAGCGCGTGTTGGGCAAACGTAGGCAGTCCTGGGAAATGCACAACCTCAGTTGCCGTATGTTCTTGTAAAAGCTCAGCTACTTTTTGTGCGCTCTGGCAGTGGCGATCCATGCGCAGGGTCAGCGTTTTGAGACCGCGCATTACCAGGTGCGCATCGTGCGCCGACATCACGGCACCGGTCATATCCTTCAGGCCAAATAGGCGCACCCGCAGAGCCAACTCTGCATCGGCAAAAATGGCAGCACCAGCGGTCAAGTCGCCGTGGCCGCCCAGGTACTTTGTCATGGAGTGCACGCTGGCGTCGGCGCCCAGCAGCAAGGGCTGTTGCAGGTAGGGCGTGCAATAGGTGTTATCCACCACCACTTTGGCACCCCCGGCGTGGGCTATTTCCGATACCGCAGCAATATCAACCATGCGCATATTAGGGTTGGCCGGTGTCTCAAAGTAGACCACCTTGGTTTTTGGGCCGATGGCTTGGGCCACGTTGGCCGGGTCAGTCATGTCCACGTGGCGCACGGTCACGCCAAAGCGCGTCAGTCCGTGATTCAAAAACGAGAAGGTGCAGCCGTAGAGCGTAAGGTCGGCCAGCACCTCGTCGCCTTGCTCCAACATCGACCACAGCGTAGCCGTGATGGCCCCCATTCCGGAGCCAAACACCACCGCACCAGCGCCCTCTTCAAGACTGGCCAATCGACCTTCCAGCAACGCCAGGGTGGGGTTAGCGATGCGGGTGTAAAAATAGCCCGCCTCTTCACCAGAAAAACAGCGCGCACCGTAGGCCACATCGGGAAACGCGTAAGTGGCCGAGGTGTGAATAGGTGGCACCAGCGCGCCCTGGTGGTCTGCGGGGTTGTAGCCAAAGTGAATGGCGCGGGTGCTAAAGCCAGTCATAACACTTGCACCGTGCCACTGACTGCCACACCATTGGCCAGCGACATGGCGTTGGGGCTGTGGGCTTGCGCCGTCTCGCGTAGGCGTTCAAACTGTTCGGGTGTGCCGTCACCGGCCACACGCACCACATAGCGAATCCCTTTCAGCGGAACCGGCGCGGCGGGGTTCACGCCCAAAAATCCACCCAGATCAATCTCGCTGCGCACTTCAATTTCCAGTTGCGCCAATTGAATGCCCAACACCGACGCGCCCACGAGGTAGGCCACCATCATGCAAGAACCAAAACCCGAGAGCAAATACTCTTGCGGGTTGGGCGCATGGTTGCTGCCGCCCATTTGTTTGGGTTCGTCGATCAGCCAGTTGAAATCACGATTGACCGCCTGATCGCCCACCTGCATGGGCAAGACGCTGGCTTGTGAGCGGGTGCCCGAGAGCCATTTGACGCTGACGCCATAGGTGGCGATGCCCTGATCAGGGTATTGTTTGATTTCGTTGGCCAACTCGGATAGACCTGCTGCGGGAATACCGTTTCTCATGATGAGCTCCTGGGGGTTAAAGGGATGCAAGGCCTTGGGCCAAATCGGAAATCAGATCGCGCGGGTCTTCGATACCCACCGACAGGCGAATGCAACCGGGGGCAATGCCCAGTCGCGTGCGCTGGTCCGCGGTGTAGGCCGCGTGTGAAGTATTGAAGGGCAAACTGACCAAAGTCTCGACACCGCCAAGGCTGGTTGCCTGGCGCATCAGGTGCAGACTGTTCAGCAATTTGAGCGCTGCCGCGTCACTTTCCACTGCAAACGCAATCATGCCGCCCATGTTGCTAAGTAGGCGTTTGGCCAAAGCGTGATCGGCGTGGTCAGGCAAGCCGGGGTAGTGCACCTCGCGTACCTTGGGGTGCGTTTGCAAATACTCAGCCACGGCTTGTGCGCCTTCGGCGTGTGCCCGCATGCGCAGCGGCAAGGTCTTGAGACTTCGCTCCAGCAGAAAGCATGCGTGCGGATCCAGGCAGCCGCCAAAGGCCAGCAGGCGCGGCCAGATGGGGTCGATGTGCTTGCGCGCGCCCATCGCCACTCCGGCAACCAGATCACTGTGGCCATTGAGGTACTTGGTGCACGAATGCACCACCACATGTGCACCATGCTCCAGCGGATGCATGCCCAGTGGCGTGGTGAACGTGGCATCCACCACAAAACGTAGCTTGTGCCGGGCTGCAATCTGACCGAGCGCGGGTACATCCACCACCTTGAGCAGCGGGTTGGTCACCGTCTCAAAATACAGCAGCATGGTGTTGGGCTGAATGGCCGCCTCGATGGCCGCCAGATCGCGCGGATTCACATAACTCACCGAAAACCCGAGCGACGGCAGTTCGTGATGAAACAGGTTGTAAGTGCCGCCATACAACTCGTTGGAGGCCACCACGTGCGCACCCTTGTCCAGCATCGACAACACCGTGGCCGAGATCGCCGCCATGCCGCTGGAAAAGACAATCGCCGACTCTGCACCTTCGAGTGCCGCCAACTTCTCCTGCACCGCCCACTGGCTCGGGTTGCCGTAGCGGGTGTAGATGAAGCGGTCGCGGGCGTAGCCCTCTTCGACCGCCTGGTACTGGTCGTCACCCAGAATGAACGTGCTGGTCTGATAAATGGGCGTGCCCACTGCGCCCGTGGTCGGATCGTCATGAGTGCCGGCGTGCACTGCGATGGTGGAGGACTGCCATCCCGCTTGTGCGTCGCCATGACCCGAGAGACGCAACGACGGCCCGCTCTGCCGTTTTCGCGTCATCTCATTAACCCATGCCACTTGCCCGACGCCCGGCGAAGCGGTGTGTGGGTCGCCCTTTATTTGATCTGCCATATTGCTTCCTGTTGCAGTGGTTAAATATGTCTTGCGAAGGAATTCTGAACTCAATTCATTAGAATTTGATCGCTAATTTTGATGAAAAACGATATATATAAGGCAAAATATTCCATTAAACGTTACGTTAGAGGTTGTTTATGCCTTCTGATATTCAAAAGCTGGATGGGGTGGATAAAAAACTGCTTAGCGCCTTGCAAAGCAACGCGCGCACCACGGTGGGCGAACTTGCAGAATTGGTGTCACTCTCCCAGTCGCCCTGCTGGCGACGCGTCAAGCAGATGGAAGAGTCTGGCCTGATCGAGGGCTACAGCGCTCGCCTGAGCCGCCAGAAGCTGGGCTACGGGGTCACCGGTTTCGTGCAGCTACAGATGGACAACCACACCCCGCAAGCTTCGGAGTCGTTCGAGCGCGCAGTCGTGGCGCTGCCGCAAGTGCTGTCGTGCCACAACCTGTCGGGGCGTTATGACTACCAGCTAGAAGTGGTCGGGACCGATCTGGAATCGTTCTCGGAGTTCGTGCGCACCCACATCCGGGCGCTACCGGGGGTGCGGGAGATTTCAACCAGCTTTTCGTTGAAAGAAGTCAAACGGGCGGGTGCGTTGCCTATTGTTTGAGAGGCGCAGTCTGCGGATGTCCTCGGCTAATGCTGATGCCCCAACCGCACCTCGATTTCCGGATGGCGGGCTACCAGGGCCTTCATATTTTTCAGGCTCTTAAGGTTACGTTCGTGGTCGCTGGTGAATTCACCCGGCTCCACGGTGTGCTCCCAGCCCCATCGTGTAATGCAGGCGTCGCCCGTCAACAATACTGGTCCGGTGGTAGTGCGGATTAGGTAGGCCGTACTGCCTGCGGTGTGGCCAGGTACTTGGATAGCAAAGACGGAGCCATCTTCAAAGATGTCGACGATGCCTTCAAACTGGTTTTGCGGATCAGGCTGAAAGCGCCACTCCTGCAAGGCACGCTTGCCTTTGAGGAGGGTATCGGTCGCGCCGCGCACAAAGAAATTGTTGAAGGTCGACTCTTGGGTTTCCGTGGCACCAACGTAAAGTGGAACATCATTGGCGATGTCCGGCATCCCCATAATGTGGTCCAAATGGAGGTGCGTCATCATGACGCCAGCGAGCTTTCCGTTTACCGGGGCAAGCATCTCAGAAGTGCTTTTGTTTATGCGCAGCTTGTCCAAATGCAAAACATATTGCAGTAGCCAGTTCAATCCATATTCGCTGGGTTGAGCAAGCACTTTAGCGGACACGCCGGTGTCCACAATGAAGTTACCCCGCGTGGGGTGCTTTAGCACATAAGCGTAGATCTGTATTGGCTCGTCGCGGTCTTGCAGCCCGGCCTTGATCGCCTCGGGGCTTTTCAGGTTCAGCCCGCCGCTGAGCGCAACTGCCCAATCCGCACTGTTGACTGTTTCCAACTGGACAATGCCCGGCTGACTGAGTTGGCGCTCCATTTCGGCACTGCTGCTGGCCTTGCCGGGCGCACGTTGGCCGTCAAGCGGATGGCTGGTGAGCGTGCAGCCCGACAAAGCTAGTGACAGGCACAACAAAATAAGCGGGGTGGCACGGTTTTTCATATGCGAGGCTCCAAAAGATTTCCGTAATGGTTTCACATTCAATTACCGATGACAATTGGCTAAATATGGATTTAGTCATCCGTTTTTGAATGGATCGCGAATTACCAAGGAGATCAGCTTGAAGCTGCGCTGGGACGATTTGAAGCTATTTGTGGCAGTGCATGAGCAAGGCAGCCTGAGCGCGGCTGCGCGTGTCCTAAAGCTGGGGCAGCCCACATTGAGCGGGCGCATTGCCGAGCTAGAGGAGGCGATTGGCGAGGCGCTGTTTGAGCGCAAGAGCCTGGGCACGGTGCTGACAGCTGCCGGCTCCAAGTTGCTGCCCGCCGCACAAAGCATGGCCGAGTGGGCCAATGAAGCCGAATTGCAGGTTCAAAAGCAGACCTACTTGCCCCAAGGCACCGTGCGCGTGGCTGCGCCGCCGGGCATTGCACGCGAGGTGCTGGTGCCCGTGGCCGCCAGGATCCGCCAGCAGCATCCGCACATTTTTCTGGAAGTGCTATCAAGTATCGAGCTGCTGAACCTGGGGCGCGGTGAAGCCGATGTAGCATTGCGCACGCAACGCCCCACTGACGCCGACCTAGTGTGTGTGCAAGAGATGAGCACCCCCATGCGCGTGTATGCGGCAGATAGCTATGCCAAGCAAATTCCTGCGCACCCCAAACTCGCAGATTTGCGCTGGATATGCTGGGCCGCCCCTTATCACGACCTGCGCGTCAACCAAGAGCTTCACGCGCTGATACCTGACTTTCAACCGGTGTTTACATCAGACGATTTTCTGGTGCAACTCAGTGCGTGCGAAGCGGGCATGGGTGCCATGGTGTTGCCGCAGTCGCTTTACCGATATGCCTGCCTGCATAGAAACCCCGGATTGCGTGAGCTCGATATTGATCTTGGGCCGAGCGCACAGGGCGGCCTGTATGTGGTGTGCCACAAGCGGCACCGGCATCTACCAAAAGTGCAGTTGGTGATTGACTATCTTTCAGAGG
>JAIPDC010000167.1 GCA_021737865.1 Rhodoferax sp. | reverse complement strand
CGCACCATCTTGCCGCTGGCGCTGCGTCCCACAAATTGGCAACGGAACGAGCCACCATCCATACTGGCCTGCGAGGGCCCCGATCCGGGCTTGGGTGCCAACTGCTGCGCCAGTTTGCGTATCGGGCCCAGGCGCAACACCATTTGCGTTGCCAATGAGCCTGCGCTCAAGGTGGCTGCTCCGATGGCCGCCGACGGCCCCCGCCCGAGGCGCAAATATTCCTGGTAGTCATATCCATCGGCATAGCCCAGCAGGGCAGCACTACGACGCACCACGCGGGTGTTGATGGTCGACATCATGAACGGACCCAACCAGGCAGAGAAGTCCGGGTCATGGTGCGGGCCGAGCGGGTCACGGTGGGACGCCGCATCGAGCGGGCGAGTGCCCTCGGGGTTCAGCAAAAATGGATCAGCCATCGCATCCGACTGACCCGACGCCAGCATGTTGAACAGCGATGCCAGCGTGCCGCCATTGAAGCCGCCCCGAATGCTGAATGCCGCCTTGACCTGCGTGCAGGCCTCGCGGTGGCGCTGCCACATGGCTTCGTTGGCCAAACGGGCACTCAAGTCAGACGGAATGGAGTCGAAACCGCAAAAGGGGATGATGCGCACGCCCTTGCGCTGGGCATCAAAGTGGTGCCGGTCAATCAAGCCCTTGACCCACGGAGTCTCGCCGGTGATGTCAACGTAGTGGGTGCCGTGGCGCACACAGGCGGCCACCAGTTCGCTGCCATACAGCGCAAAGGGGCCGGCGGTGCTGAGCACAACCCGGGCGCTGCGGGCCAGGGCGTCCATCGCGGCAGCGTCGTGGGCCTCGGCAACTTCGACACCCACCTTGGACGCGCCGCAATCCTTGCGCACCGCCTCCAGCTTGTCTGCCGATCGTCCGGCAAGCGCCCACTTCAGCCCCAGGGCCTTCACCTGCACGTGTTTGGCAAAATAGGCCACCGTCTGGCGGCCGACAAAGCCACTGGCGCCATACAGCACCACGTCATATTTGCGGGGGTCGGAGTGGGTCATTTTGGTATCGGATCGGAGCGTAAATGCTGTCACAAGGCGTGAAGCATATGCGCAAACAAGACCACGCGACGGATACGGCTTGTCACATCCGTAACCCTCTCATTCAGAACTTGACTCTACGATTCGCCACCCCACGTCCTTTCTGCAAACAAACCAAGCTCTGTCCATGACACCCTCCACACTTTCCAACCTTGTCAACCACCAGATTCGCCTTGCCGCCCGCCCGGTCGGCATGCCCAAGCCGACGGACTGGAGCCACACCACCGAGCCCGTCGCCGAACCGGCAGAAGGTGGCGTCACGCTCAAGACGCTGGCCCTGTCGCTGGACCCCGCCATGCGCGGGTGGATGAATGAAGGCAAAAGCTACATCCCCCCGGTTGGCATTGGCGAGGTCATGCGCGCCGGCGGCGTGGGCGTGGTGATCGCTTCTAAAAACAGCCAATTCGCTGTCGGCGACCATGTCAGCGCAGGCTTCGGCGTGCAGGAGTACATCACCATCGCGCAGGACGAAATCAAACGCAATGGCGTGTTCAAAATCGACTTGCGCGCCGGCACCCTCACCCAGTGGCTCAATGTGTTAGGTATGCCCGGTATGACGGGCTATTTTGGTCTGATGGATGTTGGCATCCCACAGCCGGGGGAAACCGTGGTGGTGTCGGGTGCCGCGGGTGCCGTGGGCCAAACCGTCGGTCAGATGGCCAAGATCAAGGGCTGCCGCGTGGTCGGCATTGCCGGCGGTGCCGCCAAATGTGAATGGGTAGTGAAAGAATTGGGCTTTGATGCCTGCATTGACTACAAGGCCACTACCGCAGGGGTTTCCGGTTCATCGGGCGCTGTGCGCGCAGGCTTGAAAGAGCACTGTCCCAAAGGCGTAGACATCTACTTCGACAACGTCGGCGGCGAGATTCTCGACGATGTGCTGGCCCGCATCAACCGCAAGGCCCGCGTCATCATCTGCGGTGCCATCAGCCAGTACAACAACACAACCGCCATTCAAGGCCCCAAGAACTACCTCAGCCTGCTCGTGAACCGCGCCCGCATGGAGGGCATTGTGGTGTTCGACTATGCTGAGCGCTACCACCTGGCCATTGCCGAGATGGCAGGCTACATCAAGGCCGGGCGCATGAAGAGCAAGGAAGACGTGGTGGTGGGTCTGCAAACCTTCCCTGAGACGCTGCTCAAACTGTTCAATGGAGAAAATTTCGGCAAACTGGTGCTGGAAGTCGCCAAGGCCTGAGCACCCCGCCTGGGGCGCACGCAAAGCCCCGCTGTCTGGGGTCTTAAGAATGGGTTAATGTGGCGAAATGACAATCTGATCTGCGCAGTTGAAGTTCTGATGGCCAGGTGTCCATGCCGGCCCTTCTGCTGCCCCATCAGGAGACCCATCTTGCTTAAATTGATTCAATCCACCGTGCTGGTTTGCGCAGCATTTGCGTTGCCCACGCTGGCCGTCGCCAACCCGATTCAGGACAGCTACCGTGCCCAGGCCAAGGTAGACAACCCTGCGTTCAAAGACTTCTCGGTCGCGGCCGGACAAAAGCTCTACTCCACCAAGGTGGGAGAGTTGTCTTGCGCCACGTGCCATACCGACTCGCCCCTGACTGCTGGCAAGCATGCGAAGACCAGCAAAGACATTTTGCCGCTTTCCCCGAGTGCCAACCCGAAGCGTTTTACGGATACGGCACAAGTGGAGAAATGGTTCAAGCGCAATTGCAACGATGTCTTGAGCCGCGCGTGCACAGCGCAGGAAAAGGGTGATTTCATGGCCTACGTCTTGTCGGTCAAATAGGGTCGCACCATGAAATACCGAGTTGCCTTTTCCCTTGCGCTTCTGACACTGGCCTCCTTCACCGCCCAAGCCAAATACGATGGTGAAGACCGGGGCAAACCCGTGATGCCATCAACCGTGAATGCGAAGTTTGTGCAAGAGTGCGCCGGATGCCACATGGCCTTTCCGCCGGGTTTGTTACCGGCAGCGTCCTGGACCAAAATGATGGCGGGTTTGGACAAGCACTTTGACGTTGATGCCTCTGTGACCCCCGCCGAAGCCACAGAAATCACCAACTTCCTCGTGAAGAATGCCTCGAACCGTTGGACGGCCACCACCGCACCCCTGCGGATCACCGATTCAGTCTGGTTCAAAACCAAACACAGCAGCCGTGAGGTCGCTCCGGCGGTCTGGAAGCGCGCCTCCATCAAAAGCGCATCCAACTGCATGGCTTGCCACACAGGCGCTGACAAGGGCGACTTCAACGAGCACAACATCAAGATCCCGAAGTAAGCCGTTTTAAAACCTGAACAACTGACCCCATGCAACGCATTCTGATCTGGGACATTCCGACCCGCCTGTTTCACTGGACACTGGCTGTGAGTTTTGCTGTTGCATGGCTCACCAGCGAATCTGACGAGTGGCTTGGGGTTCACGTATTTTTCGGCTACCTGATGCTCGGTATGGTGGCGTTTCGGGTGCTATGGGGCCTGGTGGGCACGCATTACGCCCGCTTTTCCTCGTTCTGGTTTGGCCCGAACGATGCCCTTACGTACTTGCGGCAGGTCATGAAGGGGCATGCAGCGCGCCACATCGGCCACAACCCCACAGGCAGTGCTGCCATCTACCTGCTGCTGCTGCTCACAGTGGCGGTCGGGTTGACCGGATTCTTCACACTGGGAACCGAAGAGCAGCAAGGCGCAGCGGCGGGCTGGTTGAGCATTGCGCAGGGGCGCACTTTCAAGAAGCTGCATGAGGCGTTTGCCATCGGCATGCTGTTGCTGGTGATAGGTCATATTGCCGGCGTGGTGATCGAGAGCGTGCTGCACAAGGAAAATCTGGCCCGCTCCATGGTCACGGGGACCAAGCTGGCGCCGAACGGTGCTGTGAGCGTGAAGCCACGCACCCTGATCGCCGTGTTGATGCTGATTTTGGTCGGCAGTTTTGGCGTCTGGTGGTTTTCCTACGCACTGCACGCCCCGATTGAAAAGCAGTTTGGCCGCCCGAGCGGCAGTATCAGTCGTGCCAGCGTGCCGTTTGTCGGAACCAAACTACCTGACAACGCCCAATGGCGCGAGGAATGCGGCAGCTGCCACATACCGTTTTACCCTGCGCTGCTACCCGTTCGGTCGTGGGCGCGCACGCTCGCGGAGCAGGATAAACACTTTGGCACCGATTTGGGCCTGGATGCCGGCACCAGCGTGGCGATACTGGCATTTTTGACCGCCAACGCAGCAGAAAGGCACCTGACTGAGGCGGGTCTCAAAATCGACCGTTCTCTGGCCCCGAATGCTGCGCCACTGCGCATTACCGAGACCCCCTACTGGATCAAGAAGCACCGCGAGATCCCGAATGCCACCTGGCTTGCCCCAAAAGTGAAAAGCAAGACCAATTGCGATGCCTGCCATCTGGATGCCATGCAAGGAACCTACGAAGACGCAGCCATGCGACTTCCCAAGCCCTAATCGCCCAGTGCGTTATCAAAATTGATAGCGCTCTACGCATGATCCACGAGGGCTAGAGGCATATTTGTTCAATAATTACTCGAGCAGAGCCGCATAGACCAAATTGCGAAACAGCGGCCGGTAGTAGTCGCGCTGGTTGGGTGCCTGGATCATCATCAGGGCAAAAAAGTCCTTCGCCGGGTCCACAAAAAACGTAGTGCCAGCGATACCGCCCCAGAAGTACAGCCCCTTGGAGCCAGCCACCGCAGCCACTCCCTCCTGGGTACGGACCGCAAAGCCCAGGCCAAAGCCATGCCCCGGTGGCAGCAGTTCGCCCGAGCGCCCGGCCCGGTGCACCGCTATATCACCCAGATGGTCAGCCGTCATGTAGCGCACGGTGGCGGCGCTGAGAATGCGCTGGCCATCCAGCGCACCACCACTGAGCAGACACTGCAGAAAGCGGGCATAGTCCGATGCAGTGGATGCAAGGCCCGCGCCGCCTGCCTGCATGGCCACCGGTTGACGAACATCGATCAGTTGCATGGCAATGCCACCATCCGGGTCCTGCTCAAACGGTTCAGCAATGCGGTGGTGCTTCTCGGGCGGAACCACGAAGCTGGTGTCCACCATGGCCAGTGGGCCCAGAATGTTGTCTTGCAGGAAGGCGCCCAGTGCCTGGCCACTGACCGCCTCCACCAGCGCGCCGAGCAGGTCGGTCGCGCGGCTGTACTCCCACACCGTGCCCGGTTCAAACATCAAAGGCAAAGCGGCCAGCGCGTGTGCGAACTCGCGGTTGGTACGGTCACGCGAGGCCAGCCGCGCCTGGGCGTATTGGCGCTGAATGGGTTCGCTGCCCAGGATTTCATACGTCAACCCGGAGGTGTGTCGCAACAGATCTTGCACGGTGGGTGCCTGCTTGGGGCGGTGCTGCACGGCATGACCATTGATGTGGGTGGTGACCTTGACATCGTCAAACTCGGGCAGATGTCGGGCGACGGGGTCACTCAGCAGCAGCAGCCCGCGCTCCATGAGCAGCATGACCGCCACCGAGACGATGGGCTTGGTCATGGAGTAAATGCGAAAGATCGAATCCAACGCCATGGGCACACCGGCGGCGGGGTCCTGCTGGCCTACCGTTTCGTTCAACAGCACCTGGCCGTGCCGGGCGATCAGGGCCACCGCACCCGGCAGCCGCGCCTTGTCCACCTCGGACTGCAACACCTCCACCAGCCGTCGCGTGCGCAGCGGGCAAAAGCCAAGGTCTTTGGCCGACCCAAAAGGCAGTTCCCGGCCGGATGTCACGCGCCTGCTCCCACCTGCGCATAGCGCTCACGCGCCAACGCCGCCCCCTTGGCCAGGGCTTCGAGCTTTTTCACAGCGACCTCCCGGCTCATGGGGGCCAAGCCGCAGTTGGTGCACGGAAAGATGCGGTTGCGCGGCAGATATTGCATCGCTACGCCAATCGTGTCCGCCACTTGTTCGGGTGTTTCAATCACGTCGCTGGCGACGTCGATCACGCCCACCATCACATCCTTGTCTTTGAGCAGGGCCATCAGATCGGGTGGCACATGCGAGTGGTAACACTCCAGGCTCACCTGCTGGATGGAGCTGGCGGCCAGGGCGGGGAACACCTGCGCGTATTGGCGCCACTCCTGACCCAGGGTTTCCTTCCAGTCGGTGTTTGCCTTGATGCCGTAGCCGTAGCAAATATGCACAGCTGTGGTGCAGGTCAACCCACGCGCTGCCACTTCCAGCGCCTTCACGCCCCACTCGGCCGCGTCCTGCATGTAGACGTTGAAGGCGGGCTCGTCGAACTGGATGATGTCCACGCCGTCAGCCTGCAGCGCCAGGGCTTCCTGATTGAGCAGTTCGGCAAAGGCGAACGCCATCTTCTGGCGGTCACCGTAAAAGCTGTCGGCTACGGTATCGACGATGGTCAGAGGGCCGGGCAAGGTGAACTTGAGTTTCTTTTTCGTGTGGGCGCGCGCCAGTTGTGCCTCGAACGCGTGCACCCTCCCCTTCAGGCGCAGCGGTGCCACCACCTGCGGCACCATGGCGTCGTAACGGTTGTTGCGGATGCCCATCTTGACCTTGTGCTCAAAATCGATGCCTTCAACCTGCTCCAGGAAGCCATGCACAAAGTGTTGGCGGCTTTGCTCGCCGTCGCCCACGATGTCCAGCCCGGCGTCCTCCTGCTCCTTGATCCACAACAGGGTGGCATCCGCCTTGGCCTGCTGCAACTCGGGGCCAGCCAGCTTCCACTGGGGCCAGAGTTTTTCGGTCTCCGAGAGCCAGGACGGCTTGGGCAGACTGCCCGCAATGGCGGTATCAAACATGGTGTTCTCCTTTGTGTTGGTGTTTTGTTCAGGCAGTCTTGCGCGACTCGATCTGGTAAACCGGCAATCGTGCCCCACAGTGCAGACAATAATTGGCCTCCGGCAAATGCCCCTCCGACAGACATTCGTGGCAGGTCCGCGTGGTGGGAGCGGGCGGGTGGCGCATGGAAGTCATTTCGGCGGTAACGATCCCGGTCGGAACTGCCAGCGTGCCCCAGCCCAACAGCATCATCACGGACGCGATCAGGCGTCCTAAATCGGTCTTGGGGGTGATGTCGCCAAACCCGACCGTGGTCATGGTGGTGATGGCCCAATACACGGCCGTGGGAATATTGGTAAATCCATTGGCAGGGCCCTCTACGACATACATCAGTGTGCCCATGACCAGCACGATCATCAGCACTGCCGAGAGAAACACCAGAATCTTGCGCCGACTGGCCTTGAGCGCCGCACCCAATGACTGGAATTCCGCCATGTAGGCCGTGAGCTTGAACACACGAAACACGCGCAGCAGCCTGAGTACCCGTACATCAATTAGCGCGTGCACCTCAGGCACCAGAAGGGCAATGTACGTGGGCAACAAGGCGGCCAGATCGATCAGGCCGTAAAAACTCAGTGCATACCGCGCCGGGTGCCGTACACACACCAGACGGGCCACATACTCCAGGGTGAAGGCGATGGTGAATATCCACTCCAGAATGCCAAACACTGAGCCATAACGAGCGCCCAATGTCTGCACGCTGTCCAGCACCACAATCAGCACACTGGTCAGAATGACAGCAATCAGCCACTGGTCGAACAGGCGCCCAGCCCGGGTGTCAGCCTCAAAAATGACGGTGTAGAGGCGCAAGCGCCAACCGTCCAGCGGCTTGCCCAGAGCCTCATCAAAAGATACAGCCATTACTTCCCTTCAGCTTCCTGCAACATGCGCCACATCACTTTACCCGCACCACTCTTGGGCAGTGCATCAACAAACTGCACGGTGCGCGGCACCTTGTAGACCGCCATGTTCTCACGACACCAGTTCACGATATCCTGCTCGGTCACCAGATCGCGATGTGTGGAGCGCAGCACCACAACCGCCTTAACCGATTCACCCCGGTAGCTGTCGGGGGTGGAAATGACACAGGCCTCCTGTATCGCAGGGTGGCGGTACATCAACGCCTCCACTTCTGCCGGCCAAACCTTGAATCCCGAGGCATTGATCATGCGCTTGAGCCGGTCCGTCAGGAAAAAATAGCCGTCTTCGTCTACCCGACCCAGGTCACCGGAGCGAAAGAAGCGCTTGCCGTCGATTTCGATAAAGGCGGCTTCGGTCGCCTCTGGTCGCTTCCAATAGCCCTCAAATACTTCGGGGCCATGCATGATGATTTCACCGGCCTCACCCACCGGCATTTCCTGCAGGGTGTCGGGGTCAATGACACGGGCATCGGTGCCCATGAAGGGAATACCCAGACACTGCTGCTTGGGCGCGTCCGGTGGGTTGCTGTGCGATGGCGCTGCCGTTTCGGTCAGGCCATAGCCCTCGACATAGCGCAAATCAAGCTGTTCCAGCAGGCGTTGCGCCACGGCCTGCGGCATCGCCGCACCACCACCGCCAATGTAGACCAGGCTGGACAGATCGAACTTGCCAAAGTTCGGGCTCGCCATCAGGTCAATCACCATGGTCGGGATGTTGGTCCAATGGGTGACCCGCCAGTGCGAAATCAGCCGCCCGGCCAGATCACGGTCCCAGCGCGGCATCAAAATCAGTGATGCCCCTGAGCGAATGCTGGTGTGCATCACGCTGACCAT
>JAIPDC010000166.1 GCA_021737865.1 Rhodoferax sp. | reverse complement strand
GCGGTAGCTGCAACGCTTTACCCGGCGGCGCTGCTGATGGCGGCCACGTTCTTTACGTCGATCTATTTCACATTTGTTGACAGCTTTGCTTTTGATTCAGGAGAAGAAACATGACTCAGCACCACCTGCAGGGAAGAAACGACACTGAATTGCTGTGGTTTCAGCGGCGCAGTTTTTTGCAGGCTGCTGCGACTTGGACGGCAATGGGCAGCATGTCTGGTGCACTGGCGCAGTCCAGAAGCAACATTGTTGAACTGGTCGGGGACGCCACCGTTAATGGCCAGAAGTTGATGCCACAGCAATCCGTGCAGAGCGGTGATGAAATCGTCACCGGCCCCGGCTCGACGCTCATTTTTGTGATCGGCAACTCTGCGTTTCATATGCGCCAGAACACCAGCATGGTGGCTGAGCGCGGCACCAGCATCACCGCAGTGAGCCTGCTGCGGCTTTTGACCGGCGCGGTGGTCAGTGTCTGGGGCAAAGGCAGCAACCGCCAGATCGTCACCCCGACCCTCACGGCCGGCATTCGCGGAACCGGCGTTTACACCGAGATGTTTGCCAACCAAAACGGCGCGCGCACCTATTTTTGCAACTGCTATGGTGTGGTCGATCTCGCCGCAGGATCTGACCGCGAAGTGTCCGAGTCCACTTACCACCAGGCGGTATGGGGTGAAGCCGCTCTGGACGGGCGGTCGGCCCTGACGCCGGCACGGGCCATCAACCACACGGACGAAGAGCTTGAAAACCTGGCCCGACTGATCGGTCAACGCACTGCGTGGCAAATTTCCGGCAAGAAGGGCAACAAGGGCGACAACTACGGATTCATTGGATAAGTGGCCCACGTGTTGCCAAAGCCACAACAAATCCACCAAACAACATGAAAAAAGCGGTAGAAGGTGTTGATTTGTCTTGTTTTTATGGTTCTGGTCGACTGATAATGAACCACGTTTGTGGCGCAACTGTGGCGTCTTTCATTTACTTACTATGGATAAGGGGGCTACCTTGATTCCCAATACCCTGAAGCTGATGGCACTTGGAGCTGGCGCGTTCTTGCTGGCTGGCTGTGTCTCGTCGCCTATTCCGGTTTCTGCAAACTTCCCCATTACGGTGGAGCCCAAGGTTCGGTCTGCCGGACATTGGGGCCAGTTGTCCAACGATGTGGTCAAGCAAACGCTTGAATCACTGGGCAAAGCAGGTGTCTCGGGTAATTTGTACGTGGCCTTGCCCGCAAACCCAACCGCTTTCGACAAGGCGTTCCAACAGTTCCTGATCACTGACCTGGTCAAGGCCGGGCGCGTGGTGCAACAAGGACCAGAGCAGGCGCTGGAAGTGAGCTACCAGACCCAGGTGGTGCGCCACAACAGTCCGCGCCCCAATTTCCTTCCGGGCCGCTTCACGATGATCACGGCAGGTCTTTATGCGGCGTACGGACTTGGCTATGCCCCTGTTGGTGACAAGATGGCGGGTGGCCTGGCCGCTGCCGCCGGCGCAGATTACATTGCCAGCGAGAGCTCTGGCGGCCCAACCGCAACCGAGCTGATTCTGACGACCACCATCGCCTCCGGCGGCCGCTATCTGGTGCGCAAGACCGATGTGTATTACGTTGAAGAAGCGGATACGACCTTGATGCAGTACAAAGCTCCCCAAGTCATGAAGGTGGTTGGCCCATGAACTACAAGCTCATCCTATCCGCTGCGACTGCGATCGCATTGTTGGCCGGTTGTGGCGCGCCATCCGGTGTTCGGACTGACCCAACTTACGACGAAGCCGCTGCCAGCAAATTCGTGGCGCTCAACAAAGACGCCATCTTTAAGCTGGTCGCTGAATTTGACCGTGGACCAAACGGGGACATGCCTGTACTGGTCGCAACCGTGGTCAACGTGAACGACATGCGCCGTTCGGCTCCGCTGGGTCGCACGCTGTCTGAGCAGTATGCATCCAACATGGCAACGGCTGGCTTCAATGTCAAGGAAATGAAGCTGCGCGGTGACGTGTTCATCCGTGAAGAAACCGGTGAACTGCTGCTCTCGCGCGAGATCAAGGACATTGCCCGCAGCCACAACGCCAACATGGTTCTGGTCGGCACCTACTCTGCCGCAGCCAACTTTACCTATGTCAGCTTGAAGTTCGTTCGCGCAGAGGACAGTCGCATCATCCGCGCCTATGACTACGCATTGCCGAACGACAAGGATGTGACCCGCCTGTTGCAGGTAACTCCTGCCAACGTACGCTAAGTCAAGCGCATTGCGCCTCGATCAAGCCCGGTTCTGACCGGGCTTTTTTACGTCTGGCAAAGGCTGTTTTCAGGGAACCGGCGTCAGCTTGGCTACGCTGAGCGCCAGCCACTTGGTGCCATGCCGTGGAAAGTTGATTTGCGCACGTGCGTCATCGCCGCTGCCCTCCAGCGTCAGCACCGTGCCCTCGCCGAATTTGGCATGGAACACCAGCATGCCCAGCCGCAGTCCATGCGGGGACTCATCCTTGCGCGAAACTTTTTGCCCAAAAGAGCCTCCAGCCCCCGCGGAACCTGCGTAGCTAGCTCCTGAATGCATAGCAGAATCGGCATTCCAGCCACGACCGAAGTTCTGATGCTTGGGCGTCAGCCACTTCAAACACGCTTCGGGCAACTCTTCAAAGAACCGGCTCTTGAGGTTGAAACGCGTCTGCCCGTGCAGCATGCGCGACTGTGAATGACTCAGGTACAGGCGTTTGCGCGCCCGGGTGATGGCCACATACATCAAGCGACGCTCCTCCTCCAGACCGTCGTGGTCGTTCATGGAGTTCTCGTGCGGAAACAGGCCCTCCTCCATGCCGGTGATAAACACGCAGTCAAACTCCAGGCCCTTGCTGGAGTGCACGGTCATGAGCTGGATGGCGTCCTGCCCGGCCTGCGCCATGTTGTCGCCCGCCTCCAGCGCGGCATGGGTCAAGAAGGCAACCAGGGGCGACAGGGTTTCGCCGGTATCGCCAAAGGCGTCAGGATCAACCGCCGGCACAACAGCGTCGGGGTCCAGACCCTGACTCACCGGGCTCTGGCCTGCCGCCAATGCGACCATGGCGGCTGCATCACGGCCAAAACCTTCCTGCATGACAAAGCTCTCAGCCGCATTGACCAGTTCGTCCAGGTTTTCCAGCCGATCGGCGCCTTCGCGATCCACCTTGTAGTGGTCGATCAACCCGCTATGGTCCAGCATCAGCGCAATGATGTCGCGCAGATTCATGCCCACCGTCTGCTCGCGCAGCACATCAATTTTTGCGACAAAACCAGCGATGGCCGCACCGGCACGCCCGCTCAAGGCACTAACGGCATCGTGCAACGAGCAGCCATTGGCACGCGCCACATCCTGCAACTGCTCCAAACTGCGCGCACCGATGCCGCGGGCCGGAAAATTCACCACCCGCATGAAACTGGTGTCGTCGTTGGGGTTCTCCAGCAGGCGCAGGTAGGCCAGCGCGTGCTTGATCTCGGCCCGCTCGAAAAAGCGCAGCCCGCCATACACGCGGTAGGGCATGGCGGCGTTGAACAGCGCGGTTTCAATCACACGGCTTTGCGCATTGCTGCGGTAGAGCACGGCAATCTCTTTTCGCCCGTAGCCGGCCTCAGTACCGTTGTCGCGCACCAACTGCTTCATCTCCTCCACCATCCACTGTGCCTCGGCAAAGTCGGTGGGGGCCTCGTAGACGCGCACCGGCTCGCCCGCACCCTGCTCGGTGCGCAGATTCTTGCCCAGACGCTTGCTGTTGTGGCTGATCAGGGCGTTGGCCGAGTCCAGGATATTGCTGTAACTGCGGTAGTTCTGCTCCAGCTTGATCTGGTGCTGGACATCGAACTCGCGCACAAAGTCGGCCATGTTGCCCACGCGCGCGCCGCGAAAGGCATAAATGCTCTGGTCATCGTCGCCGACCGCCATGACCGCGCCGCCGGGGGTGTCCGGGCTAGCGTCCGGTCCCTGCCCGGCCAGCATCTTGATCCACGCGTACTGCAGCTTGTTGGTGTCCTGGAACTCGTCGATCAGGATATGGCGGAAGCGGCGCTGGTAGTGCTCGCGGATGGGGTCGTTGTCGCGCAGCAGCTCGTAGGCGCGCAACATCAGCTCGCCAAAATCAACCACGCCCTCACGTTGGCATTGCTCTTCGTACAGCTGGTAAATCTCGACCTTGCGGCGCGTTTCCTCGTCGCGCACTTCCACCATATTGGGGCGCAGGCCGTCTTCCTTGCAGCCGCCAATGAACCACTGCATCTGCTTGGCCGGGAAGCGTTCGTCGTCAATATTGTTCTGCTTGCACAGGCGCTTGATAGCACTCAACTGGTCTTGCGTGTCCAGAATTTGAAAGGCCTGTGGCAGGTTCGCCATTTTGAAATGTGAGCGTAAAAACCGGTTGCACAGGCCGTGGAAAGTGCCTATCCACATGCCGCGCACGTTCACGGGCAACATGCTTGACAAGCGCGTCATCATCTCCTTGGCAGCCTTGTTGGTAAAGGTCACGGCCAGGATGCCGCCCGACGACACATGCCCGTTTTGCAGCAGCCAGGCAATGCGCGTGGTGAGCACGCGGGTCTTGCCCGAACCAGCCCCAGCCAGGATCAGCGCGTGCTCGGCGGGCAAGGTGACGGCCGCGCACTGTTCGGGGTTGAGAGTGGAAAGCAGGGGCGACAGCGACGTGTCAGAGGGTGCGAACGTGGGATGCATGCTGTGATTGTAGAAAGCCCCTTGGGGAATGTCATGGGCACCGTAGTAGCTCCGGTGACGGCGGGCTTGGGCTGCGTGCTCTGCTCCGTGTCCCCCGCCCGCTGCGCGGGCTCCTCCTTGACCTGCGCAGAGCACACAGCCCAAGCCCTCCTCGGCGAACACTCGTGCTGTGATTTCAGCTGGCACACCAGCCGCGCAGGCCCAAATCAGGGTGGCAATGTGTTTTGCGCAGGTCAAGGAGGGGCCCGCACCGCGGGCGGGGGACACGCAGCAAAACACATTGCCACCCTGATTCGCAACGTGCGTAAAATCAATCACCGGGCCCAAGCAATTGGGACCCGGTTTTTTTTGGGAGCTTGGACCATGGAAATTTTTGACTACGACAACATTCTTTTACTTCCGCGCAAATGCCGCGTGGAGAGCCGCTCGGAGTGTGACGCCGGTGTAGAACTCGGTGGGCGCAAATTCCGCCTGCCGGTGGTGCCCGCCAACATGAAGACGGTGGTGGACGAATCCATCTGCGTCTGGCTGGCGCAAAACGGCTACTTTTATGTGATGCACCGCTTTGACCTGGACAACGTGCAGTTCGTCAAGGACATGAAAGCCAAAGGCCTGTTTGCGTCCATCTCGCTGGGCGTCAAAAAGCCGGACTACGCCACCGTCGACACGCTTGCTGCTCTGGGGCTGACCCCCGAGTATGTGACGATCGACATCGCCCACGGACACTCCGACAGCGTGCGCGACATGATCATCTACCTCAAGAGCAAGATGCCGTCCACCTTCATCATTGCCGGCAATGTGGCAACACCTGAGGCAGTGATTGACCTCGAAAACTGGGGCGCTGACGCCACCAAGGTCGGCATCGGCCCAGGCAAAGTCTGCATTACCAAACTCAAAACCGGCTTTGGCACCGGTGGCTGGCAACTCTCGGCCGTCAAATGGTGCGCCCGCGTGGCCACCAAACCCATCATCGCCGACGGCGGCATCCGTGACCACGGCGACATTGCCAAGAGCATCCGCTTTGGTGCAACCATGGTGATGATCGGTTCCCTGTTTGCAGGCCATGAGGAAAGCCCTGGCCAGACGGTCGAAGTGGACGGCAAGCTCTACAAGGAATACTACGGCTCGGCCAGCGACTTCAACAAGGGCGAATACAAGCATGTCGAAGGCAAGCGCATTCTGGAGCCGATCAAAGGCAAGCTGGCCAACACTCTGATTGAGATGGAGCAGGATGTGCAAAGCTCCATCAGCTACTCGGGCGGCAAAAAGCTCATGGACATCCGCAAAGTCAACTACGTCACCCTGGGCGGCGACAACGCGGGCGAACACCTGCTGATGTAGCGGAATGCGTGTAAAAACTTAAGTTTCATCAAGGCGAACCAGCCCCGCGCCCACCACAATCAGCAGCCATGGCCCGGCAAGGGCTGGTTTCGGGGACACGATGAAACAACGACTGATTGGACTACTCCTGCTGGGCGCGGCACTCATGGCCGGCGCCCAGAATTTCGAAAAGGGCAAAGAGATCAACGCCACCTGCGCCGGCTGCCACGGCGAATTTGGCCAGGGCGGCAAAAAGGGCGAATACCCGCGCGTCGGCGGTCAGCGTGCGGCCCACATTGCCGACCAGCTCAAGGCCTTTCGCGCCCGCACACGCCTGAACCTGCCCATGTTCCCCTACACCCAGGAGCGGGAAATGTCGGACCAGGATGTGGAAGATGTGTCCGCCTACCTGGCGTCCATTGAACTACCGACCCAGTGGCCTGATTTCAAACCCGATGACGACGCCCTGACGCGCCTGACGGCGATGGAAAAGGTCATGATCATCCCCCGAGCGCCCGGCGACATTGACAACGGCGGCAAGATCTACAACAAAGAGTGCTTTATCTGCCACGGCAAGGATGGCATGGGCCGCGGCAAATTTCCGCGCCTGGTGGGCCAATACACCAGTTACTTGATGAAGCAGATGACCAGCTTCGTCACAGGCGAACGTTCACACGACGAGGTGGAAATACGCGGCATTCTGAACCAACTCAAGGCGCAGGATCTGCAAGACATTCTGGCCTACCTGACCCTGATCCAGGCCGGTCAGCCCTGATCGGCTCAATTGGCCCACTTCCTTAAACGCAACGCATGGTGATCGCAACATGAAACAATCGTTGAATCTGAAAACGGTGCTCATTGCCCTGTCGATGGCACTGGCCCTGCCCACCGCCTGGTCACAGGGTGAGCTCGCCTCTGGTGTGGTGTCCGGCATGAACGAGGGGGTTATTCACGATGCAGCGCGCATGGGAACACGCAACGATGTGGAACGCTTGCTGAAAGCGTCTGCGCAAAACCGGGACGTGCGCACGCCGCTGGGAGCCAGCCCCCTGCACTATGCCGCCATGAACGGCGACAGTGGTCCGCTCAAGGCACTGTTGGCAGCGGGAGCCAACCCCAATGGGCGCGACGGCGACGGCCGCACACCCCTGCACATGGCCGCCTTTTCAACGCGCAAAGACAATGCCATGCTGCTCCTGCAAGCGGGATCCGATCCGCTGCTCAAAACAAACGACGGTCGCGATGTATTGAGCATGGCGCGCAAGGTGCGCGCCGATGAGATCGCCGGCGAAATCTCGCTTTGGATTCTCAAGGGTTGCAAGCCCGGGACATCGGTCAAGGGCTGCTGATGCAACGCCATATCTGCGCCATACCCCTCATGGTGATGGCCTTGTGGCCGGCGGCCGCCAGCGCGGCTGAACCACCCGCTCTACCCAGCGTTGTTCTCTATGCCCCCAGCCCCTGCCTGGCCTGCATCGACTGGGCCGACCATTTGCGCCAGCATGGTTTCACGGTAACCATCGAAGAGAAATTGCAGGCCGATATGCCAAAAATCAAACGATGGCTCAACGTGCCTTCGTCACTGGAGTCGGTTCATACGGCCAAGGTAGGGCGCTATTTTGTGGAAGGCCATGTGCCAGCGCAGGACATCTTGCTGCTGTTGCAGGAGAAGCCCCATGCGCGTGGGCTCGCCGTGCCCGGGCTTCCGGGCGGTGCGCCGGGGCGGGAGAGCTACAACCCCGTCTGCGACACGGCCTGCACCATTCTGGACAACGGCGGTCAGCCCAGGGAAATCCGGCGCGAAGCATTCAATACCATGCTGGTGGGGCCCGATGGGCGTAGCAGCGTGTATGCCCGGCATTGAGTGTTCACGGCTTTGATTAGTACGCCAATCCTCAAGAAGGGAGCAAAACCGTTGTTTTCTGATACTTGTTAATCAAGCCTTAAGACTGGCTGCATATGCTTGATCCAAATATGACATCTCTTTACCTGTTGCTTTGGATTGCGGGAGGAATCCTGCTTCAAGTTGCCATCTATTTGTGCATTGGGTTTTGGCGCCATTGGCAGGCGTACCGGGCGCTGCGCAGCATGGCGCAGGAGCTTGACATCGCAGTGGATCCAGACGTTTCGCGCGAGGCGTCGCAGCCGACGATCGCAGCGTGGGTCGGCTATCGTACATTTCGCGTCGAGCGCAAGGTCCAGGAAGACGCTTCCGGCCAAGTCTGCTCGTTTTACCTCGTGCCTGAGGACGCAAAACCACTCACACCCTTTTTGCCAGGTCAGTTTCTAACCTTTCAGCTTGATGCGCCCCGCCCGTTGGGTGGCACCCAGTCCGTCATACGGTGCTACTCACTGTCAGACGCGCCGCAGACCGACCGCTACCGCATTTCCGTCAAACGCGCGCCCGCACCCGTTGGCAGCCAAGTACCAGCGGGCATCTCGTCGAACTATTTTCACGACCATGTCGAGGTGGGTTGCCACTTGCAGCTGCGCGCACCCGCCGGCCATTTCCATATTGACCGCAGCGATGCACCGGTGGTGCTGATTGGCGGCGGCATCGGGATCACGCCCATGTTGAGCATGCTGAACTGGTCCCTGAAGGAGCAGCCAGAACGCGAGGTGTGGCTGTTTTACGGGGTTCG
>JAIPDC010000165.1 GCA_021737865.1 Rhodoferax sp. | reverse complement strand
GAGGTACCAACCTCGATCAGTTCCCGAATGGCCTTCTGTGCTGCTTTGTCTCCAGCAAAACTTCCCTTGATCGCCTCTCTTGCAGCTTGCACAAGGGAATTCATCTGCAGCGCTTCTTCGGTGCCTTTGGCCCTTCTCAATTCCGGCTTGAATTCCAACGCGCCCATGGCGCGCGACCCGAGGTACGCCAAACGGTCTAGTTCAGTGACGTCGCTTTTCGCCACACCTTTGCCCGCCATGTACTCATCGATCAGCGCGTTGCCAAATCGATCCGGCAGAGAATCCGCAATGGCGCTGGGCAGGCGCTTGTAAGTCTCCTCGTTCAGACTGGGAAAAACATACACCGCAGTTTCGCTCAGAGGCATATAGCGCGGGGACAGCGACGGCCCACCTGCGCGTATCCATTTCGGGTCGTAGCCAAAGGCGTAATGATTAGTTTGCGGATCCAGTGCAACAGCACCGACTTGACGCCCCCACATCATGACTCGTAGGGCCTCAACGTGTTTCAAAGTGCACTCCGTTTCACCGCCCGTTTGCGGATCATTTTTTCTGCACGCGTCTTGAGCTGCAGCACAAGCATCGGGTTCACTGTTGGAGTCGGTGCGAACGCGTAAATCCAGTCCGTCTTCCCAATGCAGCGGCAAACGGCGATGAAGGTCTCCAAGGAAGATCCGTCGCCGGCCTCCAGAGCTTGCACTGCTCGCCGGGAAATATTTGCTTGCAGGGCGACATCCGCTTGGGTTCGATTGAGCTGCAGGCGTGCATTCTTAATCTGCTCCCCCAGGTCCGAAGCGATCTCCTGATTCGTTTTTCCTAAACTTGACTCCATAATGAGCAATATTCTGCGCCTAACTAGATAATTTAAGGAATATGCGCTGAATTTTGCGCATTAACTACTTAAAATAATAGCACAGATAGCTATTGCATGCATCTATTAAAGCGCATATTACTGCGCTTTAATAATTTATTACTTATCAAGGTGCGGAATTATGCGCATTACTCGATTCTTCGTCGTCCCCTGCGGAAAATTTCTCCTGCACGTGCACTCCAAAGAAAACAAGCTCCAGCGCCGAGAGTGGCACATGGAGCCTTCAATTTCAACAGATTACCCGAACGGCTGTCTCAATTTGCCTTGGGGCGACCCCGGCGTCAAATCAAAACCCTCCCGCCAAGCAATCAGGGCTTGGCAGTTCGGGCAGCTGGTGGTCCCTGAAACCGCGCCAATTCCTCTTCACTGATCGTTTCGAGAATGCGCACCACCCGTTGCACGCCCGGTGTGGCGCTGATGACTTCGGTTGCGCGCTTGGCTTCACGAGGCGTAACGCGACCCATGACGTAGGTGGTTCCACGTTCAGTAGTGATCTTGAAAGCGTTGGCAGACAAGTCACTGGCGTCCACCAGGCCCGCCTTGACACGCCCCGTGGTCAGGGAGTCGGACGAGCGCTGGGTCAGCGTGGAGTTACCCAAAATGGCCAGTTCGTTCACGATATGGCGTACGTTGTCCACACCCGCCACAATTTGCTCGACCAGTTGCCGGTCCTGGGCGGAGCCGACTTCACCGGTCAGCAATACCTGGCGGTTGTAGCTGGTCACGTTGACGTGGCCGCGCTCGCCGATGGCTTCACGGATGCGGCTGCCAGACCGCAATTCAATGCCCTCATCTTCCACCACTGTGCCGGTCGTGCGTCGGTCCGCGGCCACCATGCCGCCGACCACCGCTCCACCAACGGCCAGCGGGAAGCAGGCCGTAAGCCCACCAAGCGTACTGCCCATCAAAATCAGCGCCAGACCGGCGCGTCGGATTGAAAAACTCATTTCGAAGGTTCCTGTTCGCCCAATAACTGGGCATCGACTGCATCACAAATGCAATGCAGCGCCAAAATATGCACTTCCTGGACCCGTGCGGTGCGATCATGCGGCACGCAGATGTGAACGTCGGTATCACGCAGCACCTGCGCCATCTTGCCGCCACCACGCCCGGTCAGCCCCACCACCACCATCTCACGCTCGTGCGCTGCTTCGATAGCGGCCAGTACATTGGCCGAATTACCGCTGGTGGAAATAGCCAGCAGCACGTCACCAGGGGTGCCCAGTGCCCGCACCTGCCGGGAAAAAATAACGTTGAAATCGTAATCGTTTGCAATGGCGGTGATGATGGAACTGTCAGTGGTCAACGCAATGGCACCCAGTTCCGGGCGCTCGCGCTCAAAACGACCCACAAATTCGGCTGCGAAATGCTGCGCATCTGCCGCCGAGCCCCCATTACCACAGGCCAGCACCTTGCCGCCACTGGTCACGCAGGCCAGCATGGCCTGTACGGCCGCCGCGATGGGTTTGCTGAGGGACTGCGCGGACTGGTATTTCAGGTCGGCGCTGTCGATGAAGTGTTGTTGAATTCGTTGTTCCAGCATGGGGGGTGATGATACCGCGCCGTGAGATATGGGCCCCACGCTTAGCTCGCGTCAAACGCGGCTTGCAGCCATTGCACGCCATCGGGCTCGACCACCACCACATCAAATCGACACGGTGGCGGCTCGCGCAGGCGCATCAGGTAGTGGCGGGCGGCAAAGATGATGCGCCGCTGCTTGATGCCACCCACACTGGCAGCCGCGCCGCCATGGCGGTTCGAGGCACGCCTTCGCACCTCCACAAACACCGTGGTGCCATCGGGCGCATGCATGATCAGATCGATTTCACCGCCGCCCCGCCCTGGCGTCCGATAATTGCGGCTCAGCATGCGCAGACCCTGCTTCAGCAAATAGCGCAAGGCCTCTTCCTCGGCAGCATCACCCACTTGCTTGGTGGTCGGCTTCGGTGGGGTTGGACGTGCTGGTTTTGTTGGAAGGAATCCCATGAGCGCTCTCTTTACCTCTGCCCTTGCAGCCTCAGCCGAGGCCGCTTCTGGTCAACATTATCCGCAGGGAACGCTGTATGTCGTGGCAACCCCGATAGGAAATCTGGCAGATATCAGTCTGCGTGCACTGTACCTGCTGGGTCTGGTCGACACCATCGCCTGTGAAGACACACGCCACACCCAGGCGCTGCTGCGAGCCTACGGCATTGACAAGAGTGGCGGCCAGTTGATAGCACTGCACCAGCACAACGAAGCGCAGGCGGCACAGACCGTCATTGACCACCTGCGGCTGGGGCAGCGCGTAGCCTACGTCAGCGATGCCGGCACGCCCGGTATCAGCGACCCGGGTGCACGCCTGGTTGCGGCCGTGCGCGGGCAGAACCTGCGCTGCATGCCGCTACCGGGCCCCAGCAGCGTCACCACCGTGCTATCTGGCGCCGGGATCGCCGAAGACCAGTCTGGCGGTTTTGTCTTCACTGGATTCCTTCCCAGCAAAGCTGCCGAGCGGGACCGTGCCGTGCTTGCGCTGGCTAGCGAGACCCGGGCAGTGGTTTTGCTGGAGGCACCGCACCGCATCGAGGCGCTGGCTTTGGCACTGGCAAACCTGGGAGCGCGGGCTGTGACCGTGGGGCGCGAGTTGACCAAACAGTTTGAGGAAATTGCAACCATGCACGCCCAAGACCTGCCGGCCTGGCTGGCGCAAGATGCCAACCGCCTGCGGGGTGAGTTCGCGCTGGTGGTGCACCCCGCTCCCATTGAAATCGAAGCGACGCACGACACGCGGGTTCTCAAACTATTGCTGGAGCAACTCCCACTGAAAACGGCTGTCAAACTGGCAGCGGACATCACCGGCGAGCCGCGCAACACCCTCTACCAGAGGGCGCTCGACCTGAAATCTGAGCAAACCGATTAGGCGTTGCGCCGCAGCGGATTGCGGCGCAACATATCAGGCCTTGATCGCGAAATCTTCCTTGGTTTTGCCTTGTGCAAGCAAACTGGCCAGCCAGCGCGGTGTCAGGCCGCGGCCGCTCCAGCTTTCACCATTAGGCCCATGGTACTTGGCAGCCACCGCCACGCCGCTCTTCTTCTTTTTCGCACCTGCAGCTTTTGGCTGCGTAGCAGTCACTGCCTTGGCCTTGCCCCGTCCTTTGCGACCACCCGACATGGCAGACTGCAAATCCTTGACCGAAATGCCAAAAGCCTGCATCTTGGCCAAGATATCCTGGACCGTAGTACCAAACTCCCGGTCTCTTATATCGGACGCCTGCTTTTGCAGTTTTTGAATTTGATTTTGAATATCGACTAAATTACTCATGCGGGGTGCTCCTGGGTGCAATATCAATGGGCTACATCGTTGCGCATGATAACCCTCAAAAGGGTCAAAAATAGTATTCGAATATCAAAAACAATCGACTTGCGACGCAGATATTCGGTATCAAAGGCCACTTTTTGGGGAATGGGCAACTCGTCGCGGCCGTTGACTTGAGCCCACCCGGTCAAACCGGGAACCAGCACATGCACACCACTTTGCGTGCGCAGTTCTATCAAGTCATGCTGGTTATACAGTGCGGGCCGCGGACCGACGAAACTCATATCCCCCTTGATAATGCTCCACAACTGTGGCAACTCGTCCAGGCTGCTTTTACGTAAAAAACTACCAACGGGTGTCAGGTGGCTATCCGGATCGGTCAACAAATGTGTGGCCAGCGCCGGGGTTCCCACCCTCATACTGCGGAATTTTGGCATTTTAAAAATACTATTGCCTCGTCCCACACGGTCGGACCAATAAAAAATCGGGCCAGGGGAGGTTATTCGAACCATGACTGCGACTACTGCACAGGGGATTATCAATATTAGGCTTGCGAGGGCTGCAAGCACCAAGTCAAATAAACGCTTTGTTTCCATACAGACGTCGGTACTATTTTGCAGACTTCGCGCGATACCAGTCGGCCGTGGCCTGCAAACCTTCACGCAGAGTGAAGGACGGATACCAGTCCAGATCGCGCTGCACCTTGCTGCTATCCACGCGCAGGGAGCTAAGTAAGCGCTGAATTTCTCCGGTATGACCCGTCACGTCCCCGGCCCATTGCAACAAAAATGGCGGCACTGGAAACAACCGTGAGCGAACCTCCAGGGCCCGCGCCAACCCCCGCAGCAGTGCATGGGTCGACACCGGGGTCCCATCGCTGACCAGATAAGTATTTCCATTGGCGCGAGGATCATGGGCACAAACCAGCAAAAAATCCACCAAATTACCGACGTAGAGCAAATCACGAAAATTACGCGTCAACCCCAGCGGGAGGGGAATTCCCCGGTAGACGGCGCCCAGCAGCCGCAGGAAATTCCCGCCAACCCCGGGGCCGTAAATCAAAGGGGGACGCACCGTGACAACCTCCAGCCCACCTTCTAATTGGATCAACCGCAGGGCCTGCTCTGCCTCCCATTTGGAAAGCGAGTACGGGTTATGCGGATCCGGCACATCCCGATCGGTAAATACCAGTTCGCCCTCTGTACTGGGGCCATTGACTCCAATGGAACTGACATTGACCAGCCGCCGAACACCGGCGCGCCGCGCACACTGGGCAAGCCGCGTGGTCCCCGCCGTGTTGATGCGGCGGAACTCTGCCAACGGATCATGCGACTTGTCGCGCATGATGTGTACCCGTGCCGCCAGATGAACGACGGCATCGCACCCCACCATTGCATGCTCCCACTGCGTGTCACCATCCACCTCACCAACGGCCACGTTTTCAACCCCGTCAGGCAGGGCGCACGGCACGCGGGTAATACCGCGAACCGCAAAGCCACGCCGCAGTGCTTCGGTGCACAGAGCACGCCCGACAAACCCATTGGCCCCGGTTACAGCAATGATTCCAGGCATGGTTACTTCCAACCCATCAGAGCCAACGCCAAACAGGAGGCGACGAACAAGACCCGGTCCAGCGGTTTGCGCCGGCAATGAGACGCTGCAAATGCCAAGGCCAACAAACCCCACCGACTGCCAGCACTCCAGCGGCGCACAAAAGGGTGGTCGGTCTGGCCCACCAGCGACGCAATCAATCGCGACTGACTCAAGCCCCAGCCACTGAGCACACGCCTCGCGCGCCAAACAAAGGCCGCCCAACCCGAGTTCACGCCGACCTGATTGGTGTCATGCTGGCGGTACATCAAACTGGCGTAATCATCGATAATCCAGCGATACCCATGGGCGCGGGCAAACGCATAGGTAAACCAGTCGTGCAAGCCAACCCCTGCAGTGGTCTGGCCATTTTGCCGCACTGTACTTTGTAGCTCCAATGCCAATTTTTGACTCATCACAAAAGTGCACCCAGGGCCTGCGGACTCAAACAAATAATCCCACGTGCGCTGAGAGTAGGACTTCTTGATATAGGTTGAGCGACCGGACTCCCAAAATGCCACAATATCACTGGAATAACCGTCCGAGTTGGTCTGTGCCATTTTTCCGGTGGCGCGTATCAGCTTTCCTGGCAACCATATGTCGTCCTGGTCAGCATAGGCCACATAGTCAAACGCAGCAAAATCAATATCCCTCAGCAACCTGAAAAAATTCTGTGCGGCACCACCAAAAGACTCGCCAAAGGGCAACAGAACGACCCTTGTATTATTTGTCTGCAATTTTGAAAACCATTCTTCAGTTCCATCGGTTGACCGGTCCACACTGACAAACAATGTTATTTGCACGCCTGCTTGATCGAATATGGAATCCACCTGCTGCTGCAGATACCGTACTCCGTTGAAGGCTGCCAGACAGACCGCAACAGAAGGACAATTCTCAATTGGGGAAAGCATCGGACTCAGTTTCGACGTAGAACATGAACAATGGCCAAACGGCGCAGGTATTTCGCCAGTGAATACGTCTGCAAAAGACGCATCGACAGATAGGATATTTTCCCTGTGCATTGGAGATTGCGGTAATTGGCAAGCTCTGCCCTTTCCATGCGCCACATATCAGCACTAAGGCCTGATGCGCCATACACGGGTTTGTAGACAGCGACCAGTTCGACCATCAGTTTAACGGCCGGCAGGGGCGCGCCAACAATGTCGAGCCACAGTCTATGGTCTTCCATGTGGCGCACATCCTGCGCAAATCGCATGCTGATATTGCGCTTGAGCATGACCGATGGAGTAACAAACGCGTGCCGCAGCAGCAACCCGGCAAACGTAACGGCTTGCACCGGACTGACCGCGTCAACCACCCACCAAGGCGAATCGCCCGCGTCCGACCCCAATTGGCGGCACAAGTGGCCGCACAGTGCCACGTCGGGATGGGACTGCATGTAGGCAAGTTGAATCTCAACCTTGCGCGGATGCCAAGCATCATCTGAATCCAAAAAGGCAAGATAAGTCTGGGTGGCCGCTTGCCAGCCGGCATTACGTGCGCCGGCAGCGCCCACGTTCCGCTTCAAGGGAAGCAGTTTGATCCAGCCCGATGGATACTGCAGGCTTAGTTCTTGTAACAGCTCCCGTGTGCCATCCCCACTTGCATCGTCTATCAGGATCACTTCTGCGGGCACCAAAGTTTGTCCGGCCACAGAGGCGATGGCACGCGCTATGGTGCCTGAGCACCGGTAGCACGGAATCACCACTGAGACTGCCGCTGACATGTTCACATTCATCAAGTCTTCGCCATCAACCAAATCGGGGTAAGCCATTGCAAGCCATTTTTTGGCTGGGCCAATCGAACTTCGCTGCTCACGAATGACGTCACGGTGCGAAATGTCTTTTCAAAAGCCGGAATAAGACCCCGTCAGGATGTATGCGCAATATGCTCAACAGATGCAATTTAAGTTTTGTCATTACGGCGGGTCTATCTCCAAAGCGGGCATTGAGGCGACTCCATCGAAATGGCACATCTTTGCAAATTCCAGCCGCCCGAAAATATAGACGGGTCATGTGATCAAAAACTGTTGCGCGCGCCTCGCCACTGCTGTTCTCCAGAAGGGCAATAAAAGCGTGGTCGACATCGTCCATATTTGGCTTTTGCAATGGGAGCTCCCGTAATTTCAACAATTCATCGGCCCAGTTGCTATTGAGATCCAATTGCGAAAAAACGGATAACCAATAGCGGCGGCGTATTTTTTGGGTGAGTCGGTCGGAGTTTGTCGATTCACCAACCGAAATTTGGTTTTCATGTTGCCGGTACATCAGAAGCACCTCCGGCACATTCGCCATCTGCCAACCATGGTGGGTTGCACGCTCCCACAGGTCATAGTCCTCAGCAACCTTCCACGCGCTGTCGTATTGCAACTTCCTTACCAAGGCGGTCTTCATCATGACGCTGGGTTGCGCAAAAACGCAACCAAAGAGCAGACCCATTCTGATGGCTTCGTTCGACTGGGGATGCATGAGAATTCTTGAATTCGAAGTTCCAAAAAATTGCACCCAGCTTCCACATATATCGGCATTCGTTTGGCCAATCCATTCCAGTTGTCTTTCAAATCGGTTGGGCAAGGCGATGTCGTCCGCATTCATGATGGCAATCCATGGCCCCAATGCCACCTGTATTCCTTCATTCAAGGTCTCCGCGATACCCCTGTTTTGGCGGGAAAGGAGAACGATGCGGTTGTCCTGATTCTTGAATTCGGTCAGGATCTTGAGTGTCCCGTCGGTTGAGCCATCGTCAATGACAATAAGTTCAAAGTCCGAGAAGGTTTGGTTCAGTATGGACTGAATGGCCTGCGCAATGAACTTTTCAGTGTTGTAGACAGGCAAAACTACCGATATGACAGGAGGCGCTGCGCCGATCACGCTTTCAGGGTTCATATTGCAAGCCATTCACCGGGTATCAAGTCCTGGGTT
>JAIPDC010000164.1 GCA_021737865.1 Rhodoferax sp. | reverse complement strand
CGTCAGCTACATCGTGCCGGACCGCATTGTCGACGGCTATGGCCTGACTGCGCCCATTGCACAGCGGGTCAAGGACAGCGGCGCTGACGTACTGATCACCGTGGACAACGGGATTGCCAGTATGGACGGCGTGTACCATGCCCGCGCCTTGGGCCTGCAGGTGCTGGTCACCGACCACCATTTGCCTGCGGCAGAACTTCCTGCGGCAGATGTCATCGTCAACCCCAATCAACCGGGTTGCGGCTTTGCCAGCAAATCGATTGCCGGTGTTGGTGTCATGTTCTACGTATTGCTGGCGCTGCGCAGCGAGTTGCGGGCAAGAGGTGTTTTTGACGCGTCTACTCAACCCAAGCTCGACCCCCTGCTGCCGCTGGTGGCGTTGGGCACCGTGGCGGACGTTGTCCGACTCGACGCCAACAACCGCCGACTGGTAGCGCAGGGGCTAAAACGGGTCCGAGCCCTCGCCATGCCTGCGGGACTTGCTAGCCTTTTTGTAGCATCAGGACGCTCGGCCGCCGCTGCCACAACCTTCGACTTTGGCTTTGCCCTTGGCCCGCGTATCAATGCGGCGGGCCGCTTGAGCGACATGACCCTGGGCATCGAATGTCTGCTCACCGACGTCCCGTCGCGCGCGGATGAGTTGGCAAAAGCACTCGATGGCATCAACCGTGAACGGCGTGTGATTGAGGGTGATATGCGTGAGCAAGCGATGCTGATTGCGGAGTCACTTTTTGAAGAAGGTGATGAGCCACCGCCCGCCATTTCTGTTTTTGACCCGGATTTTCACGAGGGTGTGGTGGGCATTGTGGCTTCACGCATCAAAGACAAGTTGCACCGGCCAACCTTTGTATTTGCGGCCAGCGCGGCGCCGGGAAAAGAACATGAACTCAAAGGCTCAGGTCGTTCCATTCCCGGCTTTCACCTGCGCGACGCATTGGATCTGGTGGCCAAGCGCCATCCAGGGGTTTTGCTGCGCTTTGGCGGGCACGCGATGGCGGCCGGCTGCACCATTCACGAAGATGGGCTGGACACCTTTGAGCAGGGCCTCATTCACGTTGCACAAGAGTGGCTGGACGACGCCACCCTCACGCGGCGTCTTGAAACCGACGGCCCCCTGGCACCCGAGTACCGTCGCGTAGACCTGGTGGACACGCTGCACAAGGAGGTTTGGGGGCAAGGTTTTGCAGCGCCGACGTTCAGCGAAGAAGTCGAAGTGCTGTCGCAACGGTTGGTGGGGGAAAAGCACCTGTCACTCAAACTCAAACACCAGGGGCATCCGGTGGACGGCATCTGGTTTGGCCGCACCGAGCCGCTGCCGGCCAAAGTGACGCTGGCCTTTCGACTCGATGCCGATGAATGGAATGGCGTTCGCCGCGTGCGCTTCCTCATCGAGGGCGCACAGAACCCGGCCTAGCGTGTAACGACGACCTTTTGGTACAGGCCACCAAAATAGGTCTGCTTCTCCACCTTCGAGACCTTGATGTCCGTCGGCAGCCAATCGACGATTTCGCCGCGCCAAACGTCCATCGCAAAGGGCTCCAGCGTCGTCAGTATGGGCACCATGATGTAGCGAAACGGGTTGATCGATACGGGCTTGTGGTAGTCGACAAAGATCAGCTTCCCGCCTGGTTTTGTGACACGCAGCGCCTCCGAAATAGTCTTGCGCCGCACATCGGCGGGTTGCTCGTGCAGCAGGAAAAACACCACCACAGAATCGTGACTGCCATCTTCAAAATGCAGATCGGTCGAGTCCTGCAACAACGCATTCACGTGCTGCGGGTTGCTCAGCTTCGCCTGCAGGTTTTTGATCTGGATAGGAGCCACGTCAATCACGTCGACACTGCCTTGTGGACCCAGTCGGCGCACCAGGTGCTCGGTAAAGTCACCATAAACACAAGCAACCTGCAGCACACGGCCGTTGATCACATCACCCATTTCCTGCAGGGCAGCATCGCGCAATTTGGCAAAATTGCCCCACAAAATCAGGTTCACCAACCACTGGCGTTCAAAAATGTGAACCGCTCTGGGGTGCAGGTAGGCCCACCAGTAAGTGTTGTGCAGGTAATCGGGAATAGCCGCGGGCGTCAGAGAACGCCCGCCAGCCAGCGTCTGGAGCGAATCGGCTTGCGCCACTGCAGCAGTTTGTTTTGGACTCACAAAAAAATAACCTTAGGTATTGCCCGTGGGCCGCCCAACCCGTGTTCATCACGGCTTGGGCAATTGAAGTAACTCAGATACGCAGCAAGTACACCACAGACAAGCCGGTGCCCGCGGCAGCCACCAGATAAACCACGATTGCGACGATGGCGTCCTGGCGCAGCCCGAAGTCATGCAGCGTGACTCGCAACCGGTGTGCAGCGTGCCACAAGAACAGCGTGATCACACCCAGTATGATGATTTTCCCAAGCCAGCTGGCCGCAAACGCGTGCAAATTGGCATAGCTGAATACGGCCGGTGCATGCCCCATGGCGACCATCAGGAACAGCAATGCCAGCACAGGCGCCAGGAATGCAGCCAGCGTTCCGCCGGCAGCAAACAGACTCCAAAAAATCGGCTTATTGGATTTGGCCATGGCTAGATCACTCCCGCAAAAAACAGCACCACCAGTGAGGCAATAACCCACACCGCGTAATGCGCACCGATGATGTATTTGCCAGCCAAAAACTCTTCGCCAATCTGGACCGGCAGTGCTTTGGGTGTCACATTAAACCAGCTGGTGGCATTGTGCAGGGCAAAGATCAACACCAGCAACATGCCCACAACGCTCATCGGGCCCTGAATCGCGGCGATGAACGAAGCGTAGGCCTCAGGACCCGCGGCCAGGCGCTCCAGCGTACACAGCATGAGCAAGGCAAACGCACCGATGAACACGCAAGTCACTTCGCGCGACATGTAGCGCATATAGCGCGGGTGTTTCAACCACCAACCCGTCTTGGAGACCGGGCGAACAAAGGGTTTGCGGCTCATGATTTTCCTCCTGGCAAAAGGCGTTCCTTGAACCAGTCAATGGTGCTGGCAACCTTGACTTGCTGCAACGCTCCAGCGGGGTCCACCGCCTTGGGGCAAACCTCGGAGCAGGCGCCCACAAACGAGCATTCCCAAACACCCACATCGGTAGCAATCACTTCCTGGCGCTCATCGCGACCACCATCGCGCGAATCCAGGTTGTAGCGGTGTGCCAGCGTAATGGCGGCGGGACCGATGAACTTCGGCTGCAACGCATATTCGGGGCACGCGGCGTAGCACAACATGCAGTTGATGCACATGGAAAACTGACGGTACTTCATCAGTTGCGCCGGCGTCTGCTTGTACTCGCCTTGCGCAATCGTTTTCTTCTCTTTGGGGATCAGGTAGGGCTTGACACGTTTGAGTTTGTCGATGAAGTCATCCGCTACGGTGACCAAGTCGCGCTCGATCGGGAAGTTGGCCAACGGTTCAACCCGTATCACAACACCCACGTAATCGCGCAGGAAGGCGTGGCACGATAGCTTGGGCTCGCCGTTGACCATCATGCCGCAGCTGCCGCACACGGCCATGTGGCAAGACCACCGATAAGCAAGCGTCGGGTCAATATTTTCCTTGACGGCGTTAAGCGCGTCCAGCACCACCCACTCTTCCGCACACATCACTTCATATTTCTGAAAGTGCGGTTCAGTGTCTTTTTCGGGGTCGTAGCGCAGCACTTCCAGCTGGACCAGACGCTGTTTCAGCTGAGTCATTTGTGGTCTCCTGAATAGTCCCGCACACCCGGAGGCGACTTGGTGATCACCACATCGAGGTAATCGATACGCGCAGTGTCCTGGCCCTGGTAGTAGGCCATGCTGTGGCGCAAGAAATTTGTATCGTCACGCTCCACGTAATCGAGGCGCTGATGTGCCCCGCGAGACTCCTTGCGGGCCAGTGCACCCACGGTCAAGGCCGAGGCGCAATCGAGCATGGAACCCAATTCAAGCACCTGGAACAAGTCGGTATTGAACACGTTACTCTTGTCGTGCAACACCACCTTGTTGTAGCGCTGTCGCAGTTCCACGATCTTGGCGACCGCTTCCTGCAGGCCTTCTTCGGTCCGGTACAGGCCGCAGTTCTTCTCCATCGTGTCCATCATTTCCTTGCGCAAGCCCGACATGGACTCGTTGCCATCGGTGCGCAGGAACAACTCACGAATACGGGCCTGCGACGCATCGGCCTGCGCCTTCAGCGCTGCCTTGTTGGCCGGTCCAACGGACTTCGCGTGCGCAATGGCTGACAGGGCTGCCGCCTTGCCAAACACCAGCAACTCGGTCAACGAATTGGAGCCCAAACGGTTGGCACCGTTCAGGCTTACGCAGGCGCATTCGCCGGCGGCAAACAACCCTGGCAACTCAGTCGCGGCCTTCGTATTGGTGGAGATACCGCCCATCATGTAGTGCACTACGGGTCGAATTGGCACCGGGTCTTTCACAATGTCCACCCCCAGGTAGGCGATGGCCAGTTCGCGCACCAGCGGCAGGCGTTCGTCAATGTACTTCTCGCCCAGATGGCGCATGTCAAGCAGCACGCATTCGCCCCAAGGCGTAGTGACTGTGTTGCCCTTTTGCACCTCGTGCCAGTAGGCCTGGCTCACACGGTCGCGAGGGCCGAGCTCCATGGTCTTGAGTTGGGGTTTTCCCAGTGGCGTCTCCGGGCCCATGCCGTAGTCCTGCAGGTAGCGGCGGCCATTCTTGTTGAGCATCACACCACCCTCGCCGCGACAGGCCTCGGTCAACAGACTGCCGGTGTTGGGCAGACCGGTGGGGTGGTACTGCACAAACTCCATGTCTTTCAACGGCACGCCTGCCCGGTAGGCCAAGGCCATACCGTCACCGGTCTTGATGGCACCATTGGTTGTGAACGGGAACATACGCCCGGCTCCACCACCGCAAATGATGACCGACTTGGCAGTGAACTGCTTGATCATGCCGCTCTTCATTTCCATGGCGGTCAGGCCCTGGCAACGGCCCTCATCGACCAGCAGGTCCAGCGCAAAGTACTCGTCGTAGCGGGTAATGGTCGGAAACTGCAGCGTCGTCTGAAACAGGGTGTGCAGGATGTGAAAGCCGGATTTATCCGCCGCAAACCAGGTTCGCTGCTTTTTCATGCCCCCAAATGGGCGCACCGCCACCGAACCATCTTCTTCACGATTCCATGGGCAACCCCAGTGCTCTAACTGCAGCAACTCTTTGGGCGCCTCATTTACGAAATACTCGACACAGTCCTGATCCGACAGCCAGTCGCCGCCGCCCACGGTATCGTCAAAATGCAAGGCCAGGCTGTCGTCCTTTTTGATGACGCCCGCCGCCCCACCTTCGGCTGCACAGGTGTGGCTGCGCATGGGATAGACCTTCGAGATGAGTGAGATTCGCAACTTGGGATCAGTCTCTGCCAATGCAATGGCAGCCCGCAAGCCGGCTCCGCCTGCGCCAACGATGACGACATCTGCTTCTACGATTTCCATGTTTTCCTTTCAATCACCAGCGGCGATCCAAATACTTCAACACAACAGGAGGCCCCGCGGACCAAAAAACGAGCAAGTTCACTCCAACAGGGCGATTCTGACCCATTCTTAGCACGTAAAGCGTCAAAGTCTTGCCCTATTTGCATTGTCTTTGTACTTTGTCAAGTTGAATGAATAAGAATTTCAAACATAAAATCGGTTTGACACAATGAAGGCTGATATTTGCAAGGAGCGACGTCATGAGTACCGAAAACGAAACGCCAATGCGCCAATCGAGCAGGCTAAAAAACATTGCTCTCTTCCTGGCCTCTCCGTTCATAGGCTTGGTGTATGCAGTACTGCTGCCGGGGAAATTGTTCAAGTTAGCCATGGCAGACCTGAAAGCCGATGGTGACAAAAAAAACGCTCCAGGCTCGAAATAACTATCCAAATGAAAAACTTACTCAAACCGGGCTGGCTCTCACTGTCGCCACTGAAAATGAAGTTGGTATTTACTGGGCTTGTGTCTTTGATGCTGGCCTTTACAGCGCCGGTGACCTGGGCTGAAGAGGTTGAATTGGACGCCCCCGAATTGGCCTGCCTGAAGTGCCATGACAAAGACGGCCTGAAAATGAAGACCCAAAAGGGTGAAGTGCTTCCATTGAGCATTTCGACCAAGGCTTTCGCAACGTCCATGCACAGCAAGACCAGCTGCGAGGATTGCCACGACAGCCTCGACGAGAAAGAGCATGGAAAAGTGCCCTCATCGGTGTCAAGCAAGCGGGAATTTACGGTCAAGATGAGTGATACGTGTATTTCATGCCACAAGGAGAACGTCGCACTTTTCAAGGATACGGTCCATGCCGCAATGATCAACGGCGGCAGCGAAAAGGCGGCAACCTGCTCTGATTGCCACAACTCCCACACCGTCACGTCGGTAAAGCTCGTTGCTCCAATCGACCAAGTTCCATGCGCCCGGTGTCATGAAGATATATTCAAGGCCTACGCCAAAGACGTTCACGGACTGGAACGTGTCGCCAAGGGTAAGACGGCACCGCTGTGCAACGACTGTCACTCGGCCCATGAGATCAAGGCCGCAGCGCTGGGCGACGCACTGAAGGACAGCTGCATCAAGTGCCACAAAGATGCAGCGCCCTCGCACGAAAAATGGCTGCCGAATTCGGCACTGCACTTTGAAGCCGTATCGTGCCCGGTTTGCCATGCTCCCGATGCGCAACGACGGGTCAATCTGCGCATGGTGGACAGCGTTGGTGGCAAACAACTTCTGGAAAAGCGGGGCGTCCCAAGGTTTGAACGACTCATCAAAACGGCAGATGGCAAGGAAGTTGGGCTGGATGAAAAGGAACTTCACAGCTTCCTCAAAGAATTCAACCTGGACAGCGACGGACCCAAGGCCATATTGAGTGGCCGACTGGAGGTTCGCTCCGGTGTACAGGCCCACCAATTAAGCGAAAAATCAAAAGCCCTCAAGGACTGTAAAGTTTGTCACCAATACGGTGCAACCCCCTTCCAGACCGTTGTTCTGACCATGGCCGGCCCGGACGGTCGCACCATGCGCCATAGCGTTGAAAAAGAGGTTCTTGGCTCTTTAACCGCAACTGGAACCATGAAAGGCTTTTACGCTATCGGTAGCACCCGCATCAAGTTGCTCGACTACTTGCTGGTACTGGTGCTGCTGGGCGTGCTATGCGTCCCCATTGCGCACCTGACTGCGAACCGACTGTTCAAAGCCAAGCGCGAGCAACTGAAAGCCGCCAGCAACAAGGATCAATCATGAAACAAATCTACATTCATCCGCTTCCAGTGCGCATCTGGCATTGGACTAACGCCCTCGGCTTCCTTGTGCTGATCGCCACCGGGCTGCAAATCCGCTACCTGGATCTAGCGCAAATCCTGCCATTCAAAATGGCCGTCGATGTGCACAACTGGATCGGATTCGTGCTGATTGCCAACTATTTCCTCTGGTTGGGCTTTTACATGTTTACCGACAAGATTACGGTGTACCTGCCGGAAATGAACTCCGAGAAGTACTTCAAAGACTCTTGGCGGCAGATCAAGTTCTACGGGTATGAAATCTTTCTGGGCAAGGTCAACCCGCACCAGCCAACGATTTACCATAAATTCAATCCGTTGCAGATCATGATGTACCAGATCATCATGCTGCTGTTTGTACCCATTCAATTCATTTCCGGTTTGTTCCTGTGGGATGTGAAGCAGTTCGCATCGATAGTGGATATGTTTGGCGGTGTCCGCATCGTCGACACCATCCACGTCGTCATGTTCATCGTTTTTTGCGGGTTTTTGATCATGCACCTTTACCTGATTACGCTCGGTCACACACGCACTGCCCACATCAAGGCGATGTTGACCGGTTACGAAGAAGTGGACGACGGCAGCAAGCATTGATGTCCACCAAAAGGGTACTGCGCGCAACCACCCGTGCCATGGCAACAACGTCTTTTGAATGGCCGATTGACATAAATCAAACGATCACAGAATTCGATGATGCCGCGGTTTTTAATTCTTGACACGGCTGATGCCCAGGCCTCAAATGCATCTATTCTTTTCAAAACTTAAGCACGATTAAGGAAATTTCAATGATCAAGAAGCCTTTTACCTTGTTAGCCGCAGCCATTGCGCTGGTCCTGGTTGCTGCAACATCCGCAAACGCTGCCGTTGACGTAGAGGCCGCCAAAGCCCTCGCGAAAGCCGATGACTGCCTGAAATGCCACGCCGCCGAGAAGGAAAAAAAGGGGCCTTCGATGAAGGAAATCGCCGACAAGTACCGCGGCAAGCCTGAAGGACAGGAAAAGGCCATCAAGAATATGACAGAAGCCATGGAAGTCGAATTGCGGCCAAAAGGCAGCGGCAAGAAAGAAAAACACAAAGTTATCAGCACCAAGAAACCTGAAGAACTCAAGAACATGGCTGATTGGTACTTGTCACATTGATGTCAGAGTGGCAGTGCCTCCTTGCGGGCACTGCAGACTGGCCCCAAGTTAAAAATTTCAAAAGGACGTAAAAAATGAAACATTCATTCACGCGGTGGGGGTCAGCGCTGCTGGCCTCACTTGCTATCGCAGGTTGCGGTGGCGGGTCCTCTGACACAGTTGCCCCGGTGGCAGCCTCTCTCAGCGCAACCATTGCTGCGGCAAGTGCCGTGGCAGCCAATGACACAGCCAGCAACACCGCTGCGGCATTCACTGTTTTGCAGTCAGCTGGCGTTCCTGCGGTCACCATCGCTGGTGCACCCAAGGTGAATTTTTCGGTATTTTCGGACGGCAA
>JAIPDC010000163.1 GCA_021737865.1 Rhodoferax sp. | reverse complement strand
CCAAAGAGATTGGTGATCTGGCGGGCTCCAGCGTATTCACCGCCGAGCGTGCAGGCAAACTGCTGGATGAAATTGTGCCCAGCATCCAGAAAACCTCGGAGCTGGTGCAAGAGATCTCGGCGGCCAGCGCGGAGCAAAGCGAATCGGTAGTGCAAATTGGCGGAGCCATGGGGCAACTCAGCAAGGCTACACAACAAAACGCTTCGGCCTCAGAGCAACTTGCCGCCACCAGCGAGGAGCTCTCGGGACAGGCCGAACAGCTTCAACAAAGCATAGCGTTCTTCAACATTGGAGGCGCAACGCCGGTGGTGCGCAGCCGCCATGTGGCACTGGGCAGCAGCGAGCGCGGTGCTTCCAGAGCCGCACCGCGGCTGACGGCCACGGCCAATTTCAAACCGTATTGAGACGTCCGACTAAAAATGATTTTTTTCGAGGCAAATGAATGAAAAACAAGATTGAACCCACCGCGCAAGAGCGCTTGATGCGGGACGATGATTTCATCGTTTCGAAAACCGACCTCAAAGGACGAATCAGTTACTGCAATCGGATTTTCATTGAGTTTTCCGGCTATGCCGAGCATGAGTTGCTAGGTGCCCAGCACAACATCATCCGGCATCCGGATATGCCACGTGGCGTGTTCCAGTTCTTGTGGGATACGCTGGGCGCGCGCAAAGAGTGTTTTGCCTACGTAAAGAACATGTCCAAGGACGGGGGGTTCTATTGGGTCCTGGCCAACGTCACGCCGGACATGGATGAACAAGGTGTTCCTCAAGGGTATTTTTCGGTGCGACGCAAGCCCGGTCGAGGCGCGGTGTCTGCCCTGTCCGACGTGTACAAGCTGATGCTCGACGAAGAGCGTCGCGCCGGGCCCCGTGAAGCCTGCGCGGCGTCGATCGCGCTGCTTACCAATGTGTTGAAACAGAAAGGAGTTAGCTATGACAAATTCATCCTTTCGCTCTGAGTCGATGAAGTTTGCCTGGGCCCTGGTGGTGGTGCTTGTGGCCGGCGCCATGTTGCATTGGTGGCACGACGGGTTTGGAGTATTGCCATTGCTGTGGCTGGTTCCCTCCCTGGGGTGCCTTGTTTTGTTGATGCGCAGTGACGCAGGCAGTCAGCGGTTCTTGCAGGATATTCAGTCCATGGCGCAAGATGTGTCGCACGGCAAGTTTGATCGTCGCATCAAAAATATCCCTTCCAGCGGACGCTTTCACGCATTGTGCTGGGACATGAATGACATGCTGGACCAGCTCGAAGCCTGTTTTCGCGAACAGGGCACTTCATTGCAGTGTGCCAGCGGCGGCGAATATTACCGCCTGGCGCAGGCGGGCGGTCTGCGCGGCAGCTTCCATGAGTTGCTGAACCGCACCAATGTGTCGCTCAAAGCCATCGAGCAAAAGGCCCTCGAGGAGGAACGGGCGGCCGCAGAAAAGCTGGTGACCCAGGAACGTGAACAGCATATTGCCAACGAGAACCTTCGCATCCGCAATGCGCTGGACAAGTGCAGCACCAACGTCATGATCGCCAACGCCGCCAATGAGATCATCTACATGAATGAGACCGTGACGGCGATGATGCAGCGCAATGAACCCGAGTTGCGCAGAGTGCTGCCCTTGTTTGACGCCCACAAACTGATGGGACAGAACATCGACGTATTCCACAAAAATCCTGCCCACCAGCAAGGCCTGTTGGCGGGTTTGAAGGGCACGTATCGGACCCAGATTCCTGTTGGAAACCTGCATTTCAGTTTGAATGCCAGCCCCATTAATGATGCCAGTGGAACGCGCATGGGCACCGTTGTGGAGTGGGCCGACCGGACGCAGGAAGTGGCAGTTGAAAAGGAAGTGGACGACTTGGTGCAGGCCGCGGCCAGGGGCGATTTCAGCGGACGTTTGAGTACCCAGGGCAAAACCGGTTTCTTTGCAAACCTGGGCACCGGTATGAACCAGTTGCTCGACACCAGTGAGCGGGGCCTGACGGACGTGTCCGAGGTGCTGGCCGCGTTTGCCGAAGGTGATCTCACCAAACGCATAGAGCACGATTACTCGGGCCTGTTCGGCAAGGTCAAGGACAGTGCCAATTCGACGGCAGAGAACCTGTCACGCGTGATGGGTGAGGTGCGGGCCGCTGCCGATGCGTTGACGGGCGCAGCCAATCAGGTCAGCGCAACGGCGCAGTCGCTGTCCCAAGCCGCCAGTGAGCAGGCTGCCAGTGTCGAGGAAACGACCGAATCCGTGAACGTGATGTCGTCGTCGATCAGCCAAAACAGCGACAACGCCAGGGTGACTGATGGCATGGCGGCAAAAACATCCAAAGAAGCGGTCGATGGTGGTGGTGCGGTGAGTCAAACCGTGGTCGCCATGAAGCAAATCGCCGCCAAAATCGGCATCGTTGACGACATCGCCTACCAAACCAATTTGCTGGCGCTCAACGCTGCCATTGAAGCGGCCCGGGCGGGTGAGCACGGCAAGGGTTTTGCCGTGGTGGCTGCCGAAGTGCGAAAACTTGCCGAACGCAGCCAACTGGCGGCCAAGGAAATTGGTGACCTCGCAGCCAGCAGTGTGTCGACTGCAGAGCGCGCGGGCAAGTTGCTGGATTCAATTGTTCCCAGCATTCAAAAAACCTCCGAGTTGGTGCAGGAGATCGCCGCAGCCAGTTCAGAGCAAAGCGAGTCAGTGGTGCAAATTGGTGGCGCCATGGGCCAGCTCAGCAAGGCCACGCAGCAAAATGCCTCCGCATCCGAGCAGCTGGCGGCCACCAGCGAGGAGCTCTCCGGCCAGGCCGAGCAGCTCCAGCAAAGCATAGCGTTCTTCAACATTGGCGACGGTGCCACCGCGCCGGCCAGCCGACATACAAGCGGTGGCGGTGACAGACATGGCGGTATGGGGCGGGCCGCCCCGCGATTGGCAGCACCTCTCAGGGCTGCTCCCGTGCGTGGCAGAAGTTCAAACTTCAAACCTTATTAATGCAGTAGCCAGAGACTTTTTCCATGAGAACCACGCAACAAGAAATTGAAGAAAGAACCCGGCTTGCCGGCAACAACAAATTTGAGTTGTTGCTGTTCAACCTGGGCGAAGCACCTGGCAGCGGCCAGCGCGAGTTGTTTGGCATCAACGTTTTCAAGGTCCGTGAGGTGCTGGTGATGCCCGCCATCACCGAGCTGGCAAATGCCCACGAGCATCTGATGGGGGTGGCCAATATCCGGGGCCAAATTATTCCGGTTATCAATCTGCCGGCAGTCGCCGGCAGTTTGCCCACCAAGGGATTGAACATTCTGATGGTGACCGAGTTCGGGCGAACGGTTCAAGCGTTTGCGGTGGAGGATGTTCGCGAGATTGTGCGGTTGGATTGGGACCAGGTGCTCCCCGCCGAGAGCAGCCACGCCGGTGCGGTGATCTCCGGAATTGCCCGTCTTGACGGCCCCACGGCTGACACCCGCCTGGCGCAGGTGCTCGACGTTGAGCAAATATTGAAGACGGTGATGCCCGTCACAACCGAAGAGATCAACCGGGAGGTGGTCGGGCCCGAGCTGGTTTTGCCCGCGGGCTCGGTGATATTGGCGGTCGACGATTCAGCGGTGGCACGCTCGGTCATCGAGTTGGGCCTGCAAGCCATGGGGGTGCACTACATCATGACCAAGACGGGCAAAGAAGCCTGGGAGCGATTGCAGTCGATATCTGCCGAAGCCATCGCGGCAGGACAGTCTGCCAAAGACCGGGTCGCGGTGGTGCTGACCGACCTTGAAATGCCGGAGATGGATGGCTTCACCCTGACCCGCCTGATCAAGCAGGACCCTCGTTTCAAAGCCATACCGGTTGTTATTCATTCCTCGCTTACCGGAGCTACTAACGAAAACCATGTGAAGGGCGTGGGCGCCAACGCCTACGTGGCGAAATTTGCACCACGCGAGTTGGCTGCCACCATTCGCGGCGTTTTGGGACACTGATATGGCGACTCTTCCCTTCAGTGACCAGGAATTCAAAAAGATCAGCAGCATCATGTATGAGGCCGCCGGGCTTTCGTACAACGATTCAAAGAAGTCGCTGATTCATTCGCGCCTGGCTCCGCGTATTCAAAAATTGGGGTTGGCCGGATTTCCGGCCTACATCGCGATTCTGGAAGACGAGTCCGAGGCGGCAGAGTTTCAGATGGCGGTCGACCTGTTGACCACCAACGAAACCTATTTTTTTCGCGAACCCAAGCACTACGACTTGCTGCAAGAAGAACTGGCCCGACTCGGCAACAGGAGCTCGATAGCGGTGTGGAGCGCCGCCTCATCGTTTGGTGACGAGGCTTACAGCACCGCCATGCTGATGTCGGATCTGCAGATGATGGGGAAAATCGGGCCGGACTGGTCCATTTTGGCCACCGACATCAGCCACCGCGTGCTGCTCAGTGCAAAGGAGGCTGTGTACCCGGAGGACCGCTTGCGCGCGGTGAGCCCGGAACGGTTGCGCCGCTACTGTTTGCGTGGCGACGGCCCCGCGCAAGGGCAAGTGCAGTTGCAAGACAAGATTCGATCCAGGGTGCAGTTCGGCCAGCTCAATTTGTGCAAGTCGTTCAGTGGCATGGGTCCGTTTGATGTGATTTTTCTGCGTAATGTTTTGATCTATTTTGATCCCCCGACCAAGAGCGAAGTGGTCGATCGGGTGTTGGCCGCACTCAAGCCGGGTGGCCTGTTCTTTTTGGGCACGGCCGAGGGGCGTGTGCCCTGCAACACCCCCATTACAACCGTCATTCCGGGTGCCTTCCGAAAAACCGCCTGATGATGGCAACATACGCGTAGCACGGCCCCACATTCGCTGACCAGCGGACTGCTGGCAGAACCGTATTTTTAGAACAAGGTATTTGCAATGGTTGTTAAAGTTTTTGTGGTGGACGACTCTGCTGTGGTGCGCCAGGCGTTGGCACATATGCTGGCTGGCAACTCCGAGGTCGAGTTGATTGGCAGTGCGCCCAACCCGCTGTTGGCGATGGACATGATTCGCAAGAATCCACCCGATGTGTTGCTGCTCGACATTGAAATGCCGGGCATGGACGGGCTGACATTTTTGCGCCAGATCATGTCGGGCACACCCATTCCAACCGTCATTTGCTCCACCCTGTCCACCGAGGGCAGCCGGGTTGCACTGGAGGCGCTGAGCGCCGGAGCGGTGGCAGTGCTGGCCAAGCCCAAACTCGGACTGAAGCAACACCTGGAAGACTCTCGGCGCGAGATGATTCAAACGCTCAAGACGGCCGCGAAGTCAAAGCCACGACTGCGTGTTGCCGGGGCTGAGCCGGTTGCCGCCCGGGCTACAGGGGGGCAGCGGGCTCCGGTGCTCAGCTCCATTCACGCATTTGCGATGAACAAGCCCGTGGTTATTGGTAGTTCAACCGGCGGAACGCAGGCGCTAGAACTGGTGTTGACCAGTTTGCCGGCAGACGCTCCCGGCATTGCCATCACACAGCATATGCCTGAGAAATTTACCGCAATGTATGCCAAGCGCCTGGACGGAGTGTGTGCCATGAATGTGCGTGAAGCCAAAGACGGGGATCGCCTCGAGCGTGGCGTGGTGTTGATTGCACCGGGTGGTTTGCACATGCAACTGCGCAAGAGCGCGGGGCAGTACTACGTGCACGTGGTTGATGGCCCACCGGTGAACCGCCACAAGCCTTCAGTGGATGTGCTGTTTCGCTCGGCGTCCGAATGCGGCGGCCGCGATGTGCTTGGCATCATCCTGACCGGAATGGGAGATGACGGTGCGCGCGGGATGAAAGTGTTGCATGATGGCGGTGCCCGCACGATTGCGCAGAACGAAGAAACCTGTGTGGTGTTCGGAATGCCCAAGGAGGCCATCAAGTTGCAGGCCGTAGACGATATCCTGCCTCTGGAGCAGGTCGCGCGGGCCATTTTGCAGTTTGATTCACGGGCTTGAGATCATGAACCTATCCGATGCAAGAGTCATGGTGGTTGAGGATGACCCACTGATGCGGACCTTTACCGTTAACCTGCTCAAGCGCCTGGGAATCGTGCATCTGCAGGAGAGCACTGACGGCACCGCCGGGTTGAAGGCGGCCAGCGCGTTCCGGCCCGATGTCGTTTTGACGGATATTCACATGAAGCCCATGGACGGCTTGGAGTTCGTCAAGCGGCTAAACAGTTCTGCGGGCAACCATGCACGGGTCATCTTTATGAGTGCGGACAGCAGTCGGGAGACCCTCAGCGCAGCCCTTCCATTGGGCGTGGTGGCGTACATTGTGAAGCCACCCAGGCTGGTTGATCTGAAACAGAAGATTGAGGCTGCACTGGCTGGTGCTTAAGATTTTTCGAGGAAAACAGCCTCTAGCCCGCGTGCAACCAGCGTAGAGCGCTATGATTTATGTAGCGCGTGGGTTATTGGGCCACAAATCCACTGTCCTTGATGATGCGCGCCCAGGTCTGGCTGTATGCGCGCTCACGCGCAGCCAGCTGCTGTGATGTCATGTAGCCCACGGTCAGTCCCATGGCGGTCAGGCGGTCATGCACTTCCGGCAAAGCCACCACCTTGGCCAGGGCGGCGGAAACCTTTTCAATCGTCGCAACGGGTGTACCCGTGGGGGCAAAGAGGCCGTAATACGGCAGGTCTTCAAACCCGGTCAAGCCCAGTTCTGCGAATGTCGGCACATCCGGCAATATGGACTGGCGCCCCGTGCCCATGACGGCCACCACCCGGATCTTGCCCGCTTTGTGGTTTTCAATAAAGTCGGGAATCGAAGCGGTACCCGCAGCAATCTGGTTGCCCAGCATGTCACCCATCATGGGTGCGCTACCCCGGTAGGGCGCGGACTGCAGGTCCAGCTTGTACTTTTGTCCGATCATCTTGACCAGAAACTCCGGCACCGATGCGGGCGCTGGAACGCCTACCGTGCCTTTGCCTGCACCTTGGCTGCGAACCCAGCCCACATACTCGGTGAGGGACTTGGCGGGCGTTCCACTGGACAGAGCCAACGCGTTGACAAAGGTGGCGAAACCACCCACGGCGACGAAGTCGCGCGCCGGGTCAAAGCCGGGATTCTTCACCACCAGCGGCAGGATAGACACCGTGTGGTCGTGCGAGAGAAAAAGTGTCGTGCCATCGGCCGGTGCGGCCTTGAGCGCCTGTGCAGCGATCTGGCCGCCCGCGCCAGCCTTGTTCTCGACGATGACAGATGTGCCCAACTGGTCTTTGAGCTTGTCGGCAAGAACCCGGGCGATTGCATCAGTGCCCCCGCCCGGTGGAAAACCGACCATGATTTTGATCGCACCGGTCTGCGCCTGTGCGAGCCCGCCCAGGCATAACGCGCCAGCAATGGCGCTTTGAAGGAAGCGGCGCCGCGCAGCGGGGGCGAATGGGCGAGCAAAAAGTTGGTTCATGCAAAACTCCGTTTAACAAGTACAAGTGTCTTGCGCCACTGTATCAACATTTTTGGTGCCACCTGCATGGCATGATGCGTGCTTCAATAAATGACTTGACGATTGAGGAGAGCCGCATGAATGACCGTGTACCGCATTGCCTGCTGAACGCCACCCAGACCTTGAGTGAAGTGAGCGCCTTGTGGGACGGGCAAATCGTGCCCCAGTTGCAGGACTACATCCGCATACCTGCCAAGTCACCGATGTTTGATGCCGACTGGGCGTCCAACGGCTACATCGACACAGTGGTGCGCAACACCGCCGCCTGGATCGAGTCGCAAAACGTCAGTGGGCTGACCCTTGAAGTGGTCCGGCTGCCCGGGCGCACGCCGGTGCTGTTTTTTGAAGTCGCGGCAACCAAGGTGGGCTCCACGCAGACCGTATTGATGTACGGCCACCTGGACAAGCAGCCAGAGTTCTCCGGCTGGCGCAGTGACCTGGGTCCCTGGTCACCGAAGATTGACGATGGCAAGCTGTATGGGCGCGGCGGTGCAGACGATGGCTACGCGGCCTATGCGGCCATTGCCGCCATCCAGGCGCTCAAAACCCAGAGTGCGCCGCACCCCCGCATCGTCGGGCTGATCGAGACCTGCGAAGAAAGCGGTTCCTATGATCTGCTGCCCTACATCGACGTGTTAAAGACCCGGCTAGGCGAAGTGGCTCTGGTCGTGTGCCTGGATTCAGGCGCGGGCAACTACGACCAACTGTGGCTGACCAACAGCCTGCGCGGCATGGCCAGTGGTGTGCTGAAAGTCGAAATATTGACCGAAGGTATTCACTCCGGGGATGCCAGTGGATTGGTGCCGTCGAGCTTTCGCATCATGCGCCAGGTTCTGGACCGCCTGGAAGACAGCGCCACCGGGCGTCTGCTGCCAGCCAGCTTTCACTGTGAAGTACCGCACGACCGGCTTGGCCAAGCGCGGGCCACGGCAGCCATTTTGGGGGATGAAATCTACAAACGCTTTCCCTGGGCCCATTACGATTGCGGCGGCGCCAGCACGTTTGCGCTGCCCACCACCACCGACCCGTTGCAGGCCCTGCTGAACCGCACCTGGTTGCCAACCTTGAGCGTGACCGGGGCTGAGGGATTCCCGGAGCTCAAGAATGCGAGCAATGTGTTGCGGCCCTACACGGCATTCAAGCTCAGTCTGCGCCTGCCCCCGTTGGTTCAAGCGGATGTGGCGGTGCAGGAACTCAAGCGCCTGCTGGAAGACAACGCCCCCTACCAGGCGCGGGTTACCTTCGAGGGAGCAGCCAGCGCCACCGGCTGGAATGCCCCGGATACGGCAACGTGGTTTGAGGCTGCGCTGAACGGTGCGTCGCTTGCGCACTTTGGCGCACCCTGCGGCTACGTTGGCCAGGGCGGCACCATCCGCCTGATGAATATGCTGTCCAAGGGCTTCCCGCAGGCGCAGATGATGGTGTGCGG
>JAIPDC010000162.1 GCA_021737865.1 Rhodoferax sp. | reverse complement strand
CCGCACAGGCCCAAGCCGGCCTTGGCATCCCACAGATGCGATTGTCCCAACGCTTGGTCGGTCTTGGCATACAGCCAGCGCTTGCTGTCGGTGTGGGAGGCTTCGGCACGGATGCCAGTGACTTCGGCAAAGGCCTTGGTCAACTTGGCCTCCACGCGCTTGGGGTCATCCTGCAGGTGCTCCTTGGACCAGGCTGCGCTGGCCTGCACGGTCCAACGCTCGACCGCGCCGCGGCCGGGTTTGCTGGATTCCCGGGTCAACCAGGCAATGCGGTGGTGGGTGCTGCGTGCTGCATTCCACTGGGGCCCAATCGCAGACATTCCGGGTTGCATGGCTTGAGGAAACGCCAGCATCAGGGTCCAGCATGGCGACACGGTAACACCGCTGGTCTTCTTCAACAAGGCGGTAGCCTTGGGGGTGTTTTGCAGCAGCGCTTGCGCCTGAGTGGATGGCACGGCCAGCACCACTGCATCAAAGCCACCGTAGACATGGGTGCTGTCGCCGACGCCCAGGGTGCGCAGCTGCCACTGGGCCTTGTTCAGCGAGTCGCGCTCGATGCCTGTGACCTGTGTCTGCAATTCCATGGATTGGCTGGCTACCAGCGGCTGCGCCCAGCGGCGCACCAGCGTGCTCATGCCGGTCACGGCCACCCAGTGCGGCTCGCGGGCGGGTAAACCGACGGCGGCGACACGGCCATGCTCATCGAGCACTTGCACGGTATTGGCGCTCCAGCGCTTGCAGACGTTGGGGGTCGTTTGCAGGGCCTGCACAAAGCGTGGATCACGCACGGTGAAGTACTGTGCGCCGGTGTCAAAGGTTCCAAAGGGGCTGTTGCGCGTCGCCATGCGACCCCCCACGGTATGGCTTTTTTCGAACACGGTAACGCGGTGGCCGGCCTGTACCAGGGTACGCGCACAGGTGATTGCCGCGATACCTGCTCCAACGATTGCAATGTGTCTGGAAGCGGTCATAGGGGGGGTCTCCAAGAGTTGAGGTGTTGTGGGCAGTTTAAACGCGCGCTGACTGGCCGCTGCGCGGGATCACTCGATTTATCAAAAATGTCTGCGATGCTGCTCCAGCAGGGCAGCGCGTGTGGTGGGGCTCTCCAGCTGCTTTAACCACCACTGCAGGGCTCGACCGTGGGTTGACGATTTGCCTCCGCGCCAGGCGTAGTGAATAGACACCTGGCGTTGCAATCGCTCGGTTTTTTTGACCACCAGGTGGCCTGCTTCAATGTAGGGGTCGGCCATGCAGCGTGGCAGGTTTCCACCACCCAGGCCGCGCAATTGGGCGTCAAGCTTGGCCTGCATGCTGCCCACAGTGAAGACGTCCTGCCCGCTGAGCAGTCCGAACGAGAGTCCGCGTCCGCGTTGCACGGAATCGGCTACCGCTACCGCACGGTGCTGCTGGATGAGTGCATCGCTGAGTGGCTCTGGTGCGCCGGCAAGCGGATGGTGGGGCGCCACCGCGTAGACAAAACTCACGGTACCCAAGGGTTTGCTGTGGACGTCCGTGTTGTTGGCTCCGTCGGGTGTGACGCCAATCGCGATGTCTGCCTGGCCCGAGGTCAGGGCCTCCAGCGTGCCGGCCAGGGTTTCGTCGCGCAGGCGAATGCGGGTGGGTGGCGATTGCGAAAAGAAGCTCTCACACAACTCCATCACGGTGGCCCTGGAAATGATGGTGTCGATGGCGATGGTGAATTGTGGCTCCCAACCGGTGGCTACCCGCTTGACGCGGTTGGCCACCGCATCGATGTCGTTGAGCAGGCGCCCCCCTTCGCGCAGCAATTCGGCCCCTGCCTCGGTCAATTTCGCCTGGCGCGAGCTGCGGTCGTATAGCAGCACGTCCAGCGCATCCTCGATTTGGCGCACACGGTAGGTCAGCGCACTGGGCACCATGCCCATGGCACGGGCAGCAGCGGCAAAGCTGCCCGCTGCGGCAATAGCCTGTAGCATGGCCAGCGCATCGGGGGTGAGTACATCGCGTGCGGTTTGCATGGTTTCGGCCATTAAGTTGAATTGGTTTGAATGATGCCATCAAACAGTGCGGATGCAAATAGACCGCAAAAGATCTAAAGTTCAATCCTCATCAAGGAGCTTTTGTATGTTGACCGTTCGGAAATCCGGTGACCGTGGCTACGCTGACCATGGCTGGCTGAAGTCCTTTCACAGCTTCTCATTTGCCGGCTACTACGACCCGGCGCACATGGGATGGGGCAACCTGCGCGTGATCAACGAAGACCGGATCGCACCGGGAACCGGCTTTGGCACCCATGGGCACCGCGACATGGAAATCATCAGCTACGTGGTGTCGGGTGAACTGGCCCACAAAGACAGCATGGGCAATGTCAAGGGCATTCCACCGGGGGATGTGCAACGCATGAGTGCCGGGCGTGGCGTGCAGCACAGCGAGTTCAACCATGCACCCACTGATGTGACCCATTTTTTCCAGATATGGATCGAGCCCAGCGTTAAGGGCATTACGCCCGACTACGAGCAAAAAACCTTTGAAGCAGCGCAGAAGCGGGGTGTCTTGCGGTTGGTGGCCTCACCCGATGGTGCGCAGGACTCCGTGGTGATCCATGCCGACGCCCGCATGTATAGCGGGCTGTTCGACGGCGCGCAGGCAGCGACACTGGCGTTGGACTCCAACCGTAAGTCTTATGTGCATGTTGTCAGCGGTGAAATCGTGGTTAACGGGACTCGGCTGGGCACCGGGGACGCGGCCCTGCTGGCCCACGAGAGCCAACTGCACCTCGACGGCGCAAGCACCGCCGAGGTGCTGGTTTTTGATTTGCAGGCATAGTTTTTGGTTGGAAGCGTGCAGGCAGCCCGTTTCTATTTTTGATGGGTCTACAAGGAGTATTGATATGGCAAAAGTGGTCGTGGTTTTTCACTCAGGATACGGTCATACCCTGCGCCTGGCGCAATCGGTGGCCCAGGGGGCAGGCGGGGAATTGCTGGCGATTGATGCGGACGGCAATTTGCCTGATGCAGGATGGGATGCGCTGGCTGGCGCAGACGCCATTATTTTTGGTTCACCCACCTACATGGGAAGCGTGAGCTGGCAGTTCAAGAAATTTGCCGATGCCAGCAGCAAACCGTGGTACAGCCAGGCTTGGAAAGACAAAATTTTCGGCGGCTTTACGGCCAGCGCCAATGTCAATGGCGACAAACACTCCACCTTGCACTACTTCATGACGCTTGCCATGCAGCACGGCGGGCTCTGGGCTGGCACCGGCCTGAACTACAACAACACCAAGGCATCGCAGCGCAGTGACGTGAATTACCTGGCCTCCAGCGCCGGACCCATGGCCCAGACGCCCGGTGACGCCAGCGGGGACGAAATGAACGCTGGCGATCTGGAGACCGGACGCCTGTTTGGCGCGCGCATTGCGGCATTGGCCGGCGCCAAAGCCTAACCCACAGTTTTTGACCGGCTTGCGACCGGTTTGCGGGTTCTTGGGGCACGCAAAACTACAATGCTCCCATGTTTATCCACTTGCGCCTGCACACCGAATTTTCCGTCGTTGACGGAACCAACCGCATTGATGAAGTGGTTCAGGCCGCTGTCGCGGACGGCCAGCCGGCGCTGGCCATCACTGACCTGAGCAACCTGTTTGGAGCGATCAAGTTCTACAAGCAGGCGCGTGCCAAGGGCACCAAGCCCATTATTGGCGTGGAGATTTTTCTGGAAGGGGTTGGCGGTGACGCTGCTGCGTTGTCCCGCATGGTGCTGCTGGTGCAGAACAAGCAGGGTTATTTGAACCTTTCGGAGTTGTTGGCACGCGGATATACCCAGAACGTGGTGAAAAACCAGGCCGTCATCAAGTTGGCATGGTTGCAGGAGCTCAATGAAGGTTTGATTGCCTTGTCAGGGGCGCAAGCCGGGCCGGTAGGCCAACCCCTGGCACAAGGTGACGAAGCGCGTGCACGCGAAGTGGCTTTGCAGCTGGCAGGCGTCTTTCCACATCGGTTTTACCTGGAGTTGCAGCGCGCAGGGCGGGCCGACGACGAGGCCCATGTGGTGTCGACCGTGCAATTGGCGGCCCGCATCAAGTTGCCCGTGGTGGCAACCCACCCGGTTCAGTTCACCACGCCTGACGATTTTGAAGCCCATGAGGCGCGGGTCTGCATCGCTGACGGCGAGATTCTTGGCAATGCCCGGCGCGTCAGAAAGTACACCCGGGAGCAATATTTCAAGTCCGGCGCGGAAATGCAGGCGCTGTTTGCCGATTTGCCTTCTGCCGTGGCCAACACGCTCGAAATTGCCAGGCGCTGTAATCTGACCCTGGTGCTGGGTAAAAACTATTTGCCAGAATTTCCCACCCCACTGGTCGATGGCCAGCGCATGACGCCCGACGAGTATTTTCGCTATGCCTCGCATGAGGGGCTGAAGGCGCGCATGGCCCACCTGTTTCCCGATGAGGCGCAGCGCACTGCGCAAATGCCACGCTACGTGGAGCGGCTGGAGTTTGAGATTGGAACCATCCTGAAGATGGGTTTTCCGGGTTACTTTTTGATCGTGGGCGACTTTATCAACTGGGCCAAGAACCATGGTTGCCCGGTGGGGCCGGGGCGCGGCTCCGGTGCCGGCTCGCTGGTGGCTTACGCGCTCAAGATCACTGATCTGGACCCCATTCGCTACAAGCTGCTGTTTGAGCGATTCCTGAACCCGGAGCGGGTATCCATGCCCGACTTTGATATCGACTTTTGCCAGACCAACCGCAATCTGGTGATCGATTATGTGAAGGGCAAATACGGCAAGGACGCCGTGAGCCAGATTGCCACTTTTGGCACCATGGCCGCGCGCGGCGTGGTGCGCGATGTGGGCCGCGTGCTGGATATGAGCTACACCTTTTGTGATGGCATCAGCAAGCTCATTCCGAACAAGCCGGGCACCAACGTGACGCTCCAGTTGCCACCCACTGACGGCAAGAAGAGCGACAAGTATGTTTATGCGTCCGAGGCGGAGCCAATTCTGGCGGAGCGTGAAGCGAAGGAAGAAGATGTCAAGACTCTGCTGGAGCTGGCCCGCAAATTGGAGGGCATGACGCGCAATATTGGCATGCATGCGGGCGGTGTGCTGATCGCGCCGGGCAAGCTGACGGACTTTTGTCCGCTGTACCAGCAGCCCGGCAGCGAATCCGCTGTGAGCCAGTACGACAAGGACGACGTGGAGGCCATCGGCCTGGTGAAGTTCGACTTTTTGGGGTTGGCCACGCTGACCATTCTGGAGATCGCGCGCGAGTTCATCATGAAGCGGCACGCGGGCCAGGAGGGCTTTGCTTATGAGAACCTGCCGCTGGACGATGCCAAGGTGTACAAGCTGTTCTCAGACGGGAAAACAGAGGCCGTTTTCCAGTTTGAAAGTACCGGCATGCAGCGCATGCTCAAGGACGCGAAGCCCTCGCGTCTGGAGGACCTGATTGCGTTGAACGCACTGTACCGTCCGGGCCCTATGGACCTGATACCCAGTTTCGTGGCGCGCAAGCACGGACGCGAGGAAATCGAATATCCACACCCGCTGGTGGCCGAGATGCTGAGTGAGACCTACGGCATCATGGTCTACCAGGAGCAGGTGATGCAGACCGCGCAGATATTGGGCGGCTACTCGCTGGGCGGGGCCGATATGCTGCGCCGCGCGATGGGCAAGAAAAAGGCCGAGGAGATGGCAGAGCACCGGAGCATATTCCGCGCCGGGGCTGCCAAGAACGACATCAGCGAGGCAAAGGCCGACGAGGTTTTCGACTTGATGGAGAAGTTTGCCGGTTATGGCTTCAACAAGTCACACGCAGCAGCCTACTCGCTCTTGGCCTACCACACGGCCTGGATCAAGGTGCACTACACGGCCGAGTTCTTCTGCGCCAACATGACGGTGGAAATGGACGACACCGACAAACTCAAAGTCTTGTTTGAAGACGCGGTGAAGATGGGAATGGGTTTTGAGCCGCCCAATATCAACCGCGGGCGGCACCGGTTTGAGCCGATCTCCGACAAGGAAATTCGCTACGGTCTGGGGGCAATCAAGGGCACCGGCCAGCAGGCCATTGAGGCCATCGTGGCTGCGCGTGAGGGCATGGGGCCAACCCGGGAGGAAGGCCCCTTCACCAGCCTGTTTGACTTTGCCCGGCGTGTGGACCGCAGTCGCCTGAACAAGCGCTGCGTGGAAGCGCTGATCAAGGCCGGCGCGTTTGACACGCTGCAACTCAACCGCGCAGCGTTGGTGGGATCCATTGACCGTGCGTTTGATTTTGCGGCTGCGTCAGCAGCCAACGCGAATCAGCACGGTTTGTTTGACATGGGTGGCGAGGACGACCATGGGTCGAGCACCCAGGAGCCCGATCTGGTGGACGCCATGCCATGGGGCGTCAAGGAACGGTTGACTTTTGAGAAGACGGCGGTGGGTTTTTACCTGTCGGGTCATTTGTTTGACGAGGTGGCGATGGAAGTGCGCCGGTTCGCCAAGCGCCCGATCGAAGAACTGATAGACACCCGTGAGCCGCAGTTGCTGGCCGGCATCGTGACGGACTTTCGCGTGATCAACGGCCAGCGCGGAAAGCTCGCGCTGTTCAAGCTCGACGACAAGTCAGCCATGATCGATGCGCGGGCCGAGGAGGAACTGATTAGCGCCAACAAGCACTTGTTCAAGGATGACGAACTCATCATTGTCATGGGCAAGGTGCGCGATGACCGCTTCTCGGGAGGCAAACAACTGACCATTACGCAGGTGTGGGACCTGGAGCAGGCGCGTTGCCGCTTTGGCAAGTACCTGCGGGTCACCGTCGGCGCGGATTCGATCGGCGACCTGGATGTGGCGCGATTGGTGCGCGAGTTTCCGGCTCGTCGGGAGGTGACCGAGCTTGGCGAACTCATGCGCGGGCTGGCTGTGCGCCTGGCCGTGCAGCGGGTGGTCGACACCGCCTCGCAGCCAGGGGTGGGGGAGCCTCTGGCAGCCGACCCCGTGGCGGCCTGTTCGGGCGCTCTGGCGGAACTGCATCTGGGTGAAAACGCCAAGTTCTACCCCAGCGATGCTGCACTGGCGGGCTGGCGGGCCCAGGCTGAGGCCGGCAAAGCCGTGATCGCTTACGATTGAGTGAGTGCCCCCGAATTTTTGCAAATATGGCCAATAGCGCCCGTTAAATAAGCGCAGACCGCTACAAATACTGTAGCAATTTTTTCAGTATTCGGTACGGAATGATCTCAGGATGGCCCAAAAATGGGGGTGGATTTGCGTCCAGGGGTCATGGTTGACAAGGATTCTGGTTTAAACTAAATTACTAACCACTTGGTCATTAAATGAGTTTCTAGCTCATTCACTTCACTTTCGTTCTCTCATGCACTCCAAAATATTTCCCTTTGCGCTTGCGCTATCCGTAGCCACTGCCGTGTTGAGTGGTTGCTCCAGGCCCACTCCTTCCGCAGAACCGATTCGTGCAGTCAAAGTTTTGACTGTGGGCACACAGGCTATGCGTGCGGGGGGCGAGTTCGCCGGCGAAGTGCGTGCACGGGTGGAGTCGCGGCTGGGGTTTCGGGTGGGCGGCAAGATCGTGCGCCGGTATGTGGAGTTGGGTCAACGGGTCAAGGCCGGTGAGATGTTGGCGCAGCTGGACCCGCAGGACTATCAACTCGCCGCTCAGGCCGCCAAGGCACAAGTGAGCGCAGCGTTGACCAACCGCGATCTTGCGGCAGCCGATTTCAAGCGCTACAAGGAATTGCGCGACCAGAATTTCATTAGCGGAGCCGAGTTGGAGCGGCGTGATGCGGCACTGAAGGCGGCCCAGGCGCAACTCGATCAGGCGCAGGCGCAAGGTGCAGCACAGGGCAATCAGGCGTCCTACACGACCTTGCTGGCCGATGTGTCGGGTGTGGTGACGGCGGTGGAGGCAGAAGCGGGCCAAGTCGTGGCCGCGGGGACCCCGGTGGTGCGCATTGCACAGGACGGCCCGCGCGACGTGGTTTTTGCAGTACCCGAGGACAAGGTAGCCCAAGTCAGGATTGGGTCGGTCGTCGAGGTGCGGGCGTGGGGTGCCCAGACGGCCATTCAGGGTGCGGTGCGTGAGGTGGCCGCCAGTGCCGACCCTGTGACGCGCACCTTTGGCGTAAAGGTGTCCCTGCCGGTCAAGGACGCCTTGGCGCTGGGCGCCACGGTGTCGGTACTGCCGCAATCCTTGAACCGAAGCGGTGTCCAGGTCATCAAACTGCCCACCAGCGCGCTGCGCCAGGACGGGCAGTCGTCAGCCGTGTGGGTGCTCGATGCCGCCAGCATGACGGTCAAGCTTCAGCCTATTGAGATTGCCACTGCCGATGGCAACGACGTGGTTGTGGCAGGCGGCCTGCAGCCCGGCATGCAGGTGGTGTCGGCGGGTGTGCATGTGCTGTCGCCAGGCCAGAAGGTTACCATTTACAAGGAAAAATCACCTGTAGCCCCCGTCCAGCCTGCGCAGAGTGCTATGCAATCAGTAGCGAATTCCGCCTCTGCGGCGACCGCACCTGCCAGCGCAGCCGTAGCCAAGTGAGTGCACCATGAAAGACCAACACCTGCACCCTGAAAAAGGGTTCAACCTGTCGCGCTGGGCGATTGACCATGCACCGCTGACAAAATTTCTGATGATTGTGTTGATGGTGCTCGGCACCAACGCATTTTTCCAGCTTGGGCAGGATGAAGATCCGCCATTCACTTTTCGCCTGATGGTGGTGCGTGCCTTCTGGCCCGGCGCTACGGCACAGCAAATGGCCGAGCAAGTGGCCGACAAGGTGGAGCGCACGCTGCAGGAGGTGCCCCACGCCGACAAGATTCGCAGTTACTCCAAGCCGGGCGAGTCGACCATCCTGTTCCAGGTCAAGGACTCGACGAAGGCA
>JAIPDC010000161.1 GCA_021737865.1 Rhodoferax sp. | reverse complement strand
GCGTTCAAGGTGAAGGCGTAACCGCTGCGTCTGGCGACGGGCTGCGGTTTGCGGCCACCAAGAGTGCGGTGATCTGGGCGTCCTTTTCACGCCACAACTGCTGCACCCATTGGGAGAAGGCCTCACGAAACGCCGGGTCCTGCGCGTAGTCACCGGTCATCAGGTGTTGTGGAATGGGCAATCTGCGCACACGCACAACAATGCGGCGCACCTTGCCCTGCAGAAAGTCGGTAAAGCTCGGAGCCCCGTCCGGGTAGACGATGGTGACATCCAGAATGGCCTCAAATTTGTGCCCCATGGCGTCGAGTGCCAGTGCCATGCCGCCCGCCTTGGGCTTGAGCAAGTGGACGTAAGGGGACTGCTGCCTGGCGTGCTTGGCGGCAGTAAAGCGTGTGCCTTCCAGAAAGTTCATCACGCTGGTGGGGATGAGCGCGTACTTGGCGCAGGCTTTGCGGGTGGTTTCCTGGTCCTTGCCGCGCATTTCGGGGTGCTTTTTGAGGTACTCCTCGGAGTGGCGGCGCATGAACGGAAACTCAAGCGCCCACCAGGCCAGGCCCATCACCGGCACCCAGATCAGCTGCTGCTTCAGAAAAAACTTCAACAGCGGTATGCGCCGGTTCAACAGGTGTTGCAGCACCAGAATGTCGACCCAGGACTGGTGGTTGCTGTTGACCATATACCAGCTATTGGCATCAAGGCCGTCGATGCCCTGCACGTCCCAGTTGGTGCGCTGCGTCAGGCCCATCCAGGCGCTGTTGCCCCAGATCCACGCTTCGGCGATGGACAGCAGGATAGGGTCGACGGCCAGGCGAATCGGCTTGAACGGGAGGATCAGCTTGAGCGAGGAAAAAATCAACAGGATGGGCACCCAGAACAGCGCGTTGATCACCATCAGCAGCGTGGCGATCAGAAAAACCAGGGGCGATGGCATGAAGTTGAGCATGATGCTATGAATTTTGTAGCTATTGCCGCAATGTTTGCGAGGGCTGGAGCTCTATCTTCTCATGGAAACGCAGGGTGTTGCGACCCTTTGCCTTGGCATCGTACATCGCGGTGTCGGCGTGTTTCAGCACATCCGTTGCAGACACCGAATGCCCCAGAAAAACGGTTGCGCCAATGCTGGTGGTGATGTTGTGATGCGTGCCTTGCAGCAAAAATGCCTCGTTCAAGCTGGCGAGTATCTTCCCGGCAACGGTGGCCGTATGCTGCCTGGCGTTGTCCGCGCTGACGCTCAGGTTTTGCAGCAGCACCACGAATTCGTCACCACCGAGGCGAGCCACGGTGTCCACCTCGCGCACGCATTGCAGCAACCGCGCGGCGACCTCCCGTAGCAGCAGGTCTCCTACATCGTGGCCGAAATTGTCGTTGAGCAGCTTGAATTTATCCAGATCCAAAAAGAGCACGGCCCCGTGCTTCTTCTGGCGCTGGCTGACCGACAGGGCAGTTTCCAGACGGTCATTGAGCAGTCGCCGGTTGGGCAGGTCGGTGAGGGCATCGTGGAATGCCAGGTGCGCAACCGAGTTGAGCGAATTTTTCAGGTCGGCCTGTGTTTTGAGTAATTCACTTTCGACCTCCTTGCGCTTGGAAATATTCATCAATGTGCCGACCATGCGCAAGGGGCGTCCATGCTGGTCGAGTTGCACAACTTTGCCGCGGTTGCTCATCCAGATCCAGTGTCCGCCCGAGTGCCGGGCGCGGTATTCGGCTTCGTACGCCGGCACGGCACCGCTCAGATGCGCACGCATCGCATCGAGCGTGCCGGGCAGGTCCTGCGGATGGATCAGGTGACCCCAGGCGCGGCCCTTGTTGGTGTCACTCGCAGGACGCCCCAGCATGGCGCAGGAACGTTCATCCAGGTAGTAGCCCTTTTCGATGCTCAGGTCATGGTCCCAGCGACCCAGGTCGGCGCCCATGAGGGCCAGTTCGAGCTGCTCGGTGGTGTCGCGCAGCAGGGTTTCGGCCTGCTTGCGATCATGAATATCACGCGCCATGCCCAGCACGCCGATGGTCCGGTTGGCGGCATCAATCATCGGCGTCTTGATCACCTCGTAGATGGTGGCATCGTCGTGCATGGGTGAATGCATGGGGCCTTCAAAGCGCAGCGTTTTGCCGGCCTGGATGGTTATCAGGTCGGTCTGGCCAAATAGGGCGGCCAGTTTCTCGCCGAACCAATAAACATCGTTGGTTCCGGTCACGCGTTCGGCGGTGGTGCCCAGATGGCTGGCGTAGGCTGCATTGCAGGCCATATGGATCCCTTGGACATCCTTTAGCCAGACACGGTCGGGAATCGTTTCGAGGACATTTCGCAGCAGGCTCTCGCTGTGCTGAAGCGACAGTGAAGCTTTGCGCTCCTGGGTGATGTCTTCGATCGTGCCTTCTATGTAGAGTGTTTTTCCTCCGGCATCGCGCACCAGGTGGGCATGCTCGCGGACCCAGATGTGTTCACCGGTTTTGAGGCGGTAAGTCTCCGATACAAAATCGGTGACCTGTCCGTTGGCCTCCAGCAGGGTGATGAACTGCTGGCGCCGACCCGGTTGCACATAGGATTCAGCGCCAATAACCTTGGCATCGGCCAGGCATTCGGCTTCGTTGGCGTAGCCGTTGATCCGCAGCAGCGCGGCGTTGAGCCGCACGATGGTGCCATCCGGGGTTGATCGGTACGCGCCGATGGGCAGCAGATCAAATAATGTGGAGAGCCCGTCTTGCAACATGCTGTGCTACGCGCCCAATAACTCGCCGGTTTTGAATGCGGTCGAGCCGGCGATTTTTCCCAACTCCGCCCCTGCCATCGCATAGCGCTCGCGAATGCGGGCGTAAAAAATGCCCGAAACCCCTGCCAGGATGCGCTGGGTCTGGTTGGCGATCGGGTCAATGACTTCGGCAACCAGGTCCCCCGCCTGCAGAGACTGTCCCACTTGAGCCGCGAAGACCACCACACCGGGAACGGGGGAGCGCACCGTTTCAGACCCTGCCAGCGGCGTTGCCCGGCAAAGGGGAGGCGGCACTTGGGGCGCTTGCGTGCAGGTTACGACACGGGCATGCTGCAGACCGGCGTAGATGGCCTGCGCATCGGCGCTTGCCAGGCAATGGTCGACATCGGTCTCGCCACGCAGTTCAACGGTGCTGCTGCAGCAGCCCTGGGGTAGCGGCGCCGGGTTGGACTCGGCGGCAAGCCTGTCCGCCAGCCTCCACCATGCGCCCGACAGGCACTCGTCAAACGGGCCGCTGCCAGAGTTCTTGGCCAGCAGGATGGCCTGGCTTTGCAGGAAATGCGCCATCGGTTCCAGTTGGGGCCAGCAGGCTTCTTCGGTATAGAAGTGCATGACCGATTCACAGTCGCAGTGCAGGTCCAGAACGACGTCAGCGTCGTGCGCGAGCAGGAGCAGTGCGCGGCGCAGGCTCTGCAACTCGGTGTCGGGCACCCAGGCCTGCAGGTAAGTTGCCATCGCCCGGCGCACGGTTGATACATTGGTTTGAGGGTTGGCGCCGAGTGTGTGCTGCACGGCGGGCCAGACGGCCGTCGCGAGATCGGGGTAATGGCGGTTGAAATTTTCGGCGCTGGCCAGTTCAAACCGCCCCATGGCTTTGTGGTCCAGGCGCTGGGCCAGGCCAATCGGGTTGGCCACGGGAACCAGAACCACTTCGCCCAGCATATGCCCGGCGGCATCGGCTGCCTCCAGCAGGGCGCGCAGATGGTGGGCCACCAGCATGCCTGGTAACTCTTCAGCGTGCAGACTTGCCTGGATGTACACCTTGAGCCCGTTGCCTGGTTTGCCAAAGTGCAGACTGGTCAACGTTTTTTGGCTACCCAGACTGGGCGACAGCAGGGGATGGTCTAGGCGTTGCATGGTTGAGCGAGGGCCGCAGTCCGGGACATGGTTAAAAGTTCATTCTAGGGGCTAAGCCCGTGCGGACAGGCGACGCACCGGTAAGTACCCCTTTAGGGCGCACAGCCCAGAGCAAATCTTTAAAATCGTGGGTTATTCGAAAGCACCATGAACGCCCTTGTCGACGTCTCCTTCTTCCCGCGTGCCGCCAAACCGCTGACCAGTTACCGAAAATACTGGGCAGCACGCTTTGGCACGTCGCGCTATTTGCCGATGAGCCGCGCCGAGATGGAGCAGTTGGGCTGGGACAGTTGCGACATCGTGTTGGTTACCGGAGACGCCTATGTGGACCACCCCAGTTTCGGCATGGCGGTGATCGGGCGCATGCTCGAAGCCCAGGGTTTTCGGGTTGGCATCATCGCCCAGCCCGACTGGCAGAGCGCCGAGCCCTTTAAGGCGCTGGGCAAGCCCAATCTGTTTTGGGGCGTGACGGCGGGCAACATGGACTCCATGATCAACCGCTATACCGCCGACCGCAAGATTCGCAGCGATGATGCGTACACGCCGGGCGACGTGGGTGGCAAGCGGCCTGACCGTGCTGCCATTGTCTACAGCCAGCGCTGCCGCGAGGCCTTCAAGGACGTGCCGATTGTGCTGGGCGGCATTGAAGGCAGCTTGCGCCGCATCGCCCACTACGACTACTGGAGCGACAAGGTGCGTCGCAGCATTGTGGTGGATGCCAAGTGCGATCTGCTGCTGTACGGCAACGCCGAACGCGCCATTGTGGAGATCGCCCACCGCCTGGGGGCCAAGGAGTCGGTGAACACCATCACCGATGTGCGCGGCACCGCCTTTGTGCGCCGCCCGGATGATGACTCGGGCAAGGGCTGGTTCGAGATCAACTCGACCAGCGTGGATGAACCCGGCCGCGTGGAGGCCCATGTCAACCCCTACCAGACCACCAGTGAGCAGGCGGACGGGCAGGGCAGCAGCTGTGCCAAGGACGATGCAGCAAAAGATGGCAGCCAAACTGCTATTGATTCAGGAGCTGCCTGCGCAGTATCCACGGTGTCTGGAGGCCAATTAGGCTCAAAAAATGCGGTCAATTCCGCGATTCAGCCCGTGACCTTCTTTTCCAACCCGGCGTTGGCTGGCAAGCTTAAAGTGCCGCCACGCGAGCGGTCGGTGATTCGACTCCCGAGTTACGAACAGGTCAAGAGCGACCCCGTGCTCTATGCCCACGCCAGTCGGGTGCTGCACCTGGAAACCAACCCGGGCAACGCCCGCGCAATGGTCCAGGCCCACGGTGAAGGGGTTACCGCCCGCGATGTCTGGATCAACCCGCCACCCATACCACTGACCACGGCCGAGATGGACTTCGTGTTTGACCTGCCGTACGCCCGCAGCCCGCACCCCTTGTACGCCGACGAGAACGGCAGCCATGACCACGCCACCAAGATCCCGGCTTGGGAAATGATCCGCTTCTCGATCAACATCATGCGCGGCTGCTTTGGCGGCTGCACCTTCTGCTCCATCACTGAGCACGAGGGCCGCATCATCCAGAGCCGCTCAGAGGAGTCGGTGATCAAGGAGATCGAGGACATTCGCGACAAGGTCAAGGGGTTCACCGGCACCATTTCCGACCTGGGTGGCCCCACAGCCAATATGTACCGGCTGGGTTGCAAGAGCCCCGAGATCGAGGCCGCGTGCCGCAAACCCAGCTGCGTCTACCCCGGCATCTGCCAGAACCTGACCACCAACCACGATCCGCTGATCCGGATTTACCGCCGGGGCAGGGCGCTCAAGGGCATCAAGAAGATTTTGATCGGCTCCGGTCTGCGCTACGACCTGGCGGTCAAAAGTCCCGAATATGTCAAAGAACTGGTGACGCATCACGTGGGCGGCTACCTGAAGATTGCGCCCGAGCACACTGAAGCTGGCCCGCTGACCAAGATGATGAAGCCCGGCATCGGCAGCTACGACAAGTTCAAGCAGATGTTCGACAAGTTCACGCTGGAGGCGGGCAAGAAGCAGTTTCTGGTGCCGTATTTCATCGCTGCCCACCCCGGCACCAGCGACGAAGACATGATGCATCTGGCGGTCTGGTTGAAAAAGAATGGCTTTCGGGCCGACCAGGTGCAGACCTTCTACCCCAGCCCGATGGCCAGTGCCACCGCCATGTACCACAGCGGTCGCAATCCACTGCGCAAAATCCACCGCACAGTGGAGAGTGATGACGAAAACGTCGATGTCGTGCGCGGCGAGAAGCGTCGCCGCCTGCACAAGGCCTTTTTGCGCTACCACGACCCCAAGAACTGGCCGCTGCTGCGCGAAGCGCTCAAGGCTATGGGCCGTGCTGATTTGATCGGCAACGGTAAGCACCACCTGATTCCCACCTACCAACCGTTGGGCGATGGTGCTTACCAGAGTGCACGCAAGAAGAATTCGACGCCGTTAAACCCTGGTCCGCGCATGAACGTGCCGGCGGGCAAACCCGTCAAGGGGCGCATCCTCACCCAGCATACGGGCCTGCCGCCACGCGAGACCGGTGCACAGCGTACTGCGGCCAAGGGGCTACGCAAACCCCGGTAGTTTGTCGTTGGCCAGCGTGGTGTCAAAATGGCCGATCAATAAGGGGGTCACCATGACACATGCACCATTTGCCCGGCGATGGACCTATTTTGGACTGCTGTTGAGCGGCGTTCTATTGCCTGGGGCAATGCCTGCGCTGGCCGCCGTCACTGAATCGGCTGAGGCCACTGCAGTGGCGACACCGGCCTTGATGCTGGCAAAAAGTTGGCAGGCCGGACTCGATTCCAGGGCTTTTCTGGTGAGCGAAAAGCTCGATGGTGTGCGTGCCTATTGGGATGGAAAGGTGTTGTACTTCAAAAGCGGCCGTGTGATTGCTGCACCCGCATGGTTCACCGCTGCCCTACCCAAGACAGCGTTGGACGGGGAGTTGTGGCTTGGAAGGCATAACTTTGACCGCGTCTCAGGTATCGTGCGTCGGGCCGTGGCTTTGGATGACGAGTGGCGTGAGGTGCGGTACATGATTTTTGATCTGCCGGGAGCCGCTGGAACTTTTGCCGAGCGTTCGGCACGATTGGTCGCTTTGCTGGAAGGCAGCGCCGTAGATTGGCTGCGCCCCGTAGCGCAGTTTCGGGTTGCCGACAGCGCGGCCTTGCAAGCGCAGTTGAAAAACACGGCAGCCAGCGGCGGCGAGGGCTTGATGCTGCACCGTGCCCAGGCCGTTTGGCAGCCAGGGCGCAGTGCCGATCTGCGCAAACTCAAGATGGTTCCGGATGAAGATGCGCGGGTTGTCGCCCACATGGACGGCAAAGGCAAGCATGCCGGTCGCATGGGTGCACTGCTTGTGGAAACGCCGGAAGGCAAGCGGTTTGCGCTGGGCACCGGATTCACCGACGCACAACGCGAGGCACCTCCTGCGGTGGGTGCCTTTGTGACGTACCGCTACCGTGACCGCACTGGGGCGGGGATGCCCAAATTCGCGAGCTTTTTGCGCGTACGCGAATCTGAGTAGCTCCCAATTGCCCAGTGCCTAGGAAGTTTCCCCTGAAGCCAGCAGCACGAGGCTGTGCGCGAGCACCACACAGGTCGATGTCCCGTGCCGTGGGGTTTGCGGATCACTACTGGCCGTGTCCAGCAGGACGTGCCAAGATCCTCTGGGTAGTACGAATGGACGCTCACCGGCGTGCGGGTTTACCAGCAACAATAACGGCGCTTTGGCGCGCCCCGGTTGCCCAATCAGGCAGCCCAGTGCGCTGTCGCTCGTGTCGTGCCAGTTTCGAGCCTGCATCTCTGCCCCGCTGCTTTGCAGCCAGGCCACATCGGCCAACCCGTTTGCACAGGGTAAACCGCTGTACCAGTGGTTGCCCAGGGGGTGTGTCTGGCGTCGCAGGGCCAGCACCCGGGTGGTGAAGGCAATCAGGTCATGATCGGCCTGTGCCCAGTCGATCCATGTGGTCTCGTTGTCCTGGCAATAGGGGTTGTTGTTGCCCCGTTGGCTATGACCCAGTTCATCACCTGCGCACAGCATGGGTGTGCCCTGGGCCAGCAGGGTGGTGGCCAGCAGGGCTCGCTGCAGTCGTGCACGCAGGGCGTTGACGGGTGGCGCGTCGGTGGGACCTTCAACGCCACAGTTGTTGCTGAGGTTGTTACCATGACCGTCTGCGTTGGCCTCGCCATTGGCCAGGTTGTGGCGTGCGTTGTAGCTGACCATGTCCCGCAGGGTAAAACCGTCGTGCGAAACCACGTAATTGACCGATTCGGCCGGCGGACGCTGGCGGCGCTGGCGGTGCTGGTACAGGTCCGACGAGCCGCACAGACGCAAGGCGAAATCACCGCGGGTTTGGGGTGCGTCAGAGGTGTGCAGCCAGAACCCGCGCATGACATCCCTGAACCGGTCATTCCACTCCATCCATCCGCGGGGGAAGCTGCCGACCTGATAACCGTCTGGCCCGACGTCCCACGGTTCTGCAATCATCTTGACGCGTGACAGAACCGGGTCCTGGGCGATGGCGGTGAAAAATGCCCCGCCGCGTTCGAAACCGTGGTCTCCCCGACTCAGCACCGGTGCAAGGTCAAAACGGAAGCCGTCGACATGCATTGCGACGACCCAGTAGCGCAGGCTGTCCATGACCATTTGCAGCACCCGTGGCTGGCGAATATCCAGGGTGTTCCCGCAGCCGCTGTAGTTTTCATAATAGGCATGGTCGTCGGCTCGCAGCCGGTAATAGCTGGCGTTGTCCAGCCCCCGAAAGCTCAGGTGGGGACCGGTTTCGTCGGACTCGGCAGTGTGGTTGAAAACCACGTCCAGCAGTACCTCGATGCCTTGCTTATGGATGGTTTTGACCATGGTCCGGAACTCGTCACGCGCTGTAGCCTCGTGCTGCCCGGACGCCAGCCCCGGGTTGGGGGCAAAGAATGCCAGTGTGTTGTAGCCCCAGTAATTGGAAAGCCCCCGCTGGACAAGCCGCTCTTCGCTGATCGCATAGTGCACCGGCAGCAGGCTCAGAGTCGTGACACCGAGCGCCTTGATGTG
>JAIPDC010000160.1 GCA_021737865.1 Rhodoferax sp. | reverse complement strand
AGCGCATGGCCGAACTGGGCATGGCGTCCCGCCGTGAAGCCGACGACTGGATTGGCAAAGGCTGGGTCAAGGTCAATGGCAAAGTGGCCGAGATGGGCATGCAAGTGGCCCCCGACGCACGCATTGAGGTCACCCGGCAAGCGCAAGGTGAGCAAGCCAACCAGGTCACTATCCTGCTCAACAAGCCCATCGGCATCGTTAGCGGCCAGGCCGAAGACGGCCACCAGCCCGCCATCACCCTCATCCAGCCACAAAACCGATGGGTGGACGATAACGCCCGCTTTTTCTTCAACCCCAGGCAACTGCAAAGCCTGGTGCCCGCCGGTCGGCTGGACATTGATTCCACCGGCCTGCTGGTTCTGACCCAGGACGGGCGCGTGGCGCGACAGTTGATTGGCGAGGACTCCGGCATGGAAAAGGAATACCTGGTGCGCGTGGTCTACACCGGCGTGGCCAATGAGGCCGCAGCCAACTCGGCTGCCGCGACCCATGGCGGCCGACCCAAAGCGCTGTCAACCCAACCCATACAGCCTTCCAAGCCGACCCAGCTCAGTCGCATTGATGATGACGACCCCGTCAGCAGCGACGTGCAATCCGTTTTTCCAGCCGACAAGCTGCGTCTGTTGCGCCAGGGTCTGAGCCTGGACGGGCAGGCCCTCAAGCCGGCCAAGGTGGAGTGGCAAAACCCCGAGCAATTGCGCTTTGTTCTGGTTGAGGGCAAAAAGCGCCAGATTCGCCGCATGTGTGAACTGGTGGGCCTGAAGGTGGTCGGCCTCAAGCGGGTGCGTGTGGGCAAGGTCATGCTGGGCCATTTACCGGTGGGCCAATGGCGGTACCTGGCTCCGCACGAGAAGTTCTAGCCTGCAACGTCAGGCACCGCCGGGCACTTGAAAACAGCGCCCGTCGCCCATAATTGAGAGTTTCCCGCGCGACGCATGGGCGTGCAGCGCTTTGTTTTTGTTGACGCTTTACCGAAATTACCGAAAGTTCCATTCCCTATGAGCAAGCAAACCCTTTCCTTTCAGGCCGAAGTTGCGCAACTGCTGCACTTGGTGACGCATTCGCTGTACTCGAACAAGGAGATTTTCCTGCGCGAGTTGATCTCCAACGCGTCCGACGCCTGCGACAAGCTGCGTTTTGAGGCCATCAACGACGGCGGCCTGTATGAAAACGACTCCGAACTGAAAGTCCGGGTGACGTTTGACAAGGATGCCAAGACGCTCACCATCACCGACAACGGCATTGGCATGAGCGCGCAAGAAGCCATTGACAACCTGGGCACCATTGCCAAGAGCGGCACCAAGGACTTTGTTTCCAAGTTGTCTGGTGACCAGAAGACCGACTCGCAGCTGATCGGCCAGTTCGGCGTGGGCTTTTACTCCGGCTTCATCGTCGCCGACAAGATCACGGTTGAGTCGCGCCGCGCCGGCATGCAGACCAGCGAAGGCGTGCGCTGGGTCAGCGATGGCGGTGCCAGCGGCGGTGGCGCTTTTGAGGTGGAGAACATCGCGCGCGCCGAGCGCGGCACCAGCGTGATCCTGCACCTGCGTGATGACGCCCAGGACTACACCCAGACCTGGAAGGTGAAGAACATCATCAACAAGTATTCCGACCACATCAGCCTGCCCATCCAGATGGAAAAGGAAGAGTGGAAAGATGGCGAGTTGATCAACCCCAGCGACGAAAACGGCGGCCGCCAGCCCGGTGGCATGGTCAAGACCGGCGAATGGGAAACCGTCAACAAGGCCAGCGCCATCTGGACGCGCGCCAAGAAAGACATCACGCAGGAGCAGTACGACGAGTTCTACAAGCAGATCAGCCACGACTTTGAGGCACCGCTGGCCCACACCCACAACCGCGTGGAAGGCAGCACCGAATACACGCAGCTGTTGTACTTGCCCGGTAAAGCGCCGATGGACTTGTGGAACCGCGAGAAAAAGGGCGGCTTGAAGCTCTACGTCAAACGCGTGTTCATCATGGACGATGCCGAAGCGCTGTTGCCCACATACCTGCGCTTTGTCAAGGGCGTGGTCGACTCGGCCGACCTGCCGCTGAACGTGAGCCGCGAGCTGCTGCAGGAAAGCCGCGACGTGAAAGCCATCCGCGAAGGCTGCACCAAGCGCGTGCTGTCCATGCTGGAAGACCTGGCCAGCGGCGACAAATTGCCAGAAGCATCAGCCGGTGGCGTGACGGACGTCATCAGTGCCGAAGACAAGCTGGAAGCGGAAAAGAACGTTGGCAAATACACCAAGTTCTACGGCGAGTTTGGCGCCGTGCTGAAAGAGGGCCTGGGCGAAGACTTTGCCAACAAAGAGCGCTTGTGCAAGCTACTGCGCTTTGCCTCCACCACCACGGATTCGGCCAGCGTTGGCTTTGCCGACTACAAGGCCCGCATGAAGGAAGGCCAGGAAGCGATTTACTACATCACGGCGGACAACCTGGCAGCCGGCAAGAACAGCCCACAGCTGGAAGTGTTCAAGAAAAAGGGCATCGAAGTGCTGGTCATGACTGACCGCGTGGACGAGTGGGCGCTGAACTTTGTGCAGGAATTCGATGGCACCCCGCTGCAAAGCGTTGCCAAAGGCGCCGTTGATTTGGGCAGCCTGCAGGACGAAGCCGAGAAGAAGGCCGCCGAAGAAGCCGCTGAGACCTTCAAGCCACTGCTGGCCAAGCTGAAGGAAGCCCTGAAGGACAAGGCCGAAGACGTGCGCGTGACAACCCGTCTGGTGGACAGCCCGGCCTGCCTGGTGGTCAAGGACGACGGCATGAGCACCCAACTCGCCCGTATGCTCAAGCAGGCTGGTCAGGCCGCGCCCGAGGTCAAACCGGTGCTGGAAGTAAACGCCGAACACGCTCTGGTGAAGAAGCTCGAAGGCTCAGTCCACTTCAACGATCTGGCCCACATCCTGTTCGACCAGGCTTTGCTGGCCGAGGGCGGCATGCCAGCCGACCCGGCTGCGTATGTGAAGCGGGTGAATGCGTTGCTGGTCTAAGGATTTAGGTCAAAAGGTTTCCCATTCCTCATCACCACCGGCAGGGGTTACCTTTGCGGCGACGGCTGGTTTGGCCAACGCCTTTGGCGCCGGCTTGGCCGGGGTGTGCTTCAAAGCCGGCACTTTAGCCACTGGCTTACTCGCCTGGGGCAGCCGGCGCATGGGCGAGGCAAGTGAGCGGGGTTGGGACAACGGGAGGCGCGGTGCGGCTTGGACGACAGGGCGCCCGTCACCCAGCCTGAACACGGCCACGACCTGAACCAATTCCTGCGCCTGGCTCTTGAGGCCGCTTGCCGCTGCTGCCATCTCCTCCACCAACGCGGCGTTTTGCTGGGTGGCCTGATCCATGTGGGTGACGGCTTCTCCGACTTGTGCAACCCCCAGGCTTTGCTCGTTGCTGGAGGCCGTGATTTCACCCATGAGGTCGGTGACCCGGCGAATGCTGCTCACCACTTCAGTCATGGTGCTGCCGGCCTGATCCACCAATTTGGTTCCCTGCTCAACACGCTCCACGCTTGCATTGATCAGGTTCTTTATTTCTTTGGCGGCATCCGCACTTCGCCCGGCCAAACTGCGCACTTCACTGGCCACCACCGCAAAACCCCGCCCTTGTTCGCCAGCCCTGGCCGCTTCCACGGCCGCATTCAAGGCAAGAATGTTGGTTTGGAAGGCAATGCCATCAATGACACTGATGATGTCGGCAATCTTGCGTGACGAATCGTTGATGCCCTTCATGGTTTCAACCACCTTGGACACCACTTCGCCGCCCTGCACGGCCACGGTGCTGGCGTTCATGGCCAGCTGGTTGGCTTGGCGGGCACTCTCGGCATTTTGTTTCACTGCGCTGCTGAGTTGCTCCATGGAAGCAGCGGTTTGCTCGAGGGCGCTGGCTTGCGATTCGGTGCGGCTGGACAGGTCGTGGTTGCCTTGGGCAATCTCGGCGCTGGCAGTCGATACACCCTCACTGCCTTGACGAACCGAGGTGACCACTCTGACCAGACTGCTCTCCATTCCGGCCAAGGCCCGCATCAGGTCTCCCACCTCATCCTGGCGCTCGCTACGCGTATCAACGACCAGGTTGCCAGCAGCCACTTCTTTGGCAATGTTTGCCGCCCGGGCCAACTCTGCCACCATCTTTTTTTGCATCAACCATGAAAGCAAGACCGCAAGTCCTGCCGCGAGCAGCGCCGCCAGCGCCATCAACCAGGTGGTGGTGCGGGACTTCTGCACCGCCGCATCAACCTCTGCCTGCCCTCGTGCCTCGCTGTGGGCCTGCATGGCGGCGATGGTCTTTTTCAAACTGATGAACGTAGTCTCTGCACCCAGCATCGCGGCCACGCCGGTGTTGGCATCGACCGTGGACAGGTCAATCGCCGAGTCGGCCTGTTTGCCGTAAGCCAGGAGTTGCTTTTTGAGCTCCGCAATGGCGGCCCGGTCGCTGTCATCGGCGTTGGAGTCCGTACCCAGCGGCTCGGCCAAGCGTGCAACGGCGGCAATCTGCGTGACCAGATCGGCACGAACCGTCTTGACCTTGGCGTCGTCCATCGAGCCGATCAAGACCAGCGTCTTATAGACCCCCGAATGGATCTGGCCAAGTTGCTCCTGCACATTCGCCGTGGATTTGAAATCCACCAGGCTGTCGCTGGAAGTCGACTGCGATTTCGCCGCTGCCTGCGCCATAAACGCAGTGTTGATTTGCCCTGCAATCAAGACCACGACAGCGGTCAATACCGGTGCGGCCAAAAGTTTGACACCCAATTTCATAATAGACTCCAAACGCGCTGGAACACCGGGGCACCAGTCTGACTGCAAAGACCCGCTAGCACGGCGGGCGAAACACCAGCTTCCTACTTGTAGACGCCGCCACAGACCACGGCATCGTCGAGCTTCTCGCAGTACATGGTCTTGGGTGCGATTTTCTTGGTGGTTGGGTCGGTAAACTTGTAGTCTTGGGTGAAGGTTCCCTTGGTCTGCGCATGGGCTCCGCACGCAATCAAAGCGCTCAGAAGAAAGGCCAAAGAGGGGGCAATGATAGAACGGCTCATGGGATCTCCTGGGAATTGAAAGGGTTGGGTTGTGACCCGTTTGAGGAAATTTAGTGTACTTCAAACCATTTGAACTCAGGTGCCCGACAGACCAACAGCCGCGCAACTTCTAACCGGCGCAATGCCCGTTGGGCACTGCGCTGTGACAAAGCCCACAGTTCTTTGGCCAGCAGTGGTCGATTTTGTTCTACCATCATTGCCAGCGGCAACCCAACCAACGCCATACAACAGCGCGTGCCGCAACCCCCTACGGAGATGTGCAATGAATTCGACCTACCTGGCATCGTTCTGGTCACAGTCCATGATGGAAGTGAACCTGCTGATCTTCATGAACCTGGCCGGTGCGCTGGCGCTAGGCCTGCTGGTGGGCTATGAGCGCTCCTACCACGGGCGCGCAGCGGGCATGCGAACCTATGGAATCGTGTGCATGGCGTCTGCCGCGCTGACCGTCTTCGCGGGTTACCCCGGGTTTTGGTGGGGCGGCAGCGTGCACTCTGCCATCCCGGTCGACCCATCGCGCGTGATTCAGGGCATTGTGACCGGCGTGGGCTTTCTGGGTGCCGGCGTCATCATGAAAGAGGGCCTGAACATCAGCGGGCTGACGACAGCAGCGTCCATATGGGCATCCTGCGCCATTGGTGTGCTGGTGGGCATTGGCTTTTTCGCTGCGGCCATTTTGCTGTCGCTCTTGTCCGCCTCGTTGATGATGTGGGGGCCCAAGCTGGAGGCTCGCCTGCCCTCGCGGCGTGCCATGGGCGTAGTGCTGGGTTTTGCGCCGGGCTTTGAGCCCAGTGAATCGGCACTGAAAGAAACCATTCACAAGTGGGGCTACATGGTGGCAGAGGGTTCGCTCAACATTTCGGCGCACAGCCACATGGTGTCCTGGAACTTTGTCATGGTGGCCCTCAAGAGTCGCCCCGAACCCAACTCGTTGTTTGAACTGTCGCGCCAATTGCGCCAGGTGCAGGGTGTGGACAGCCTGCAGATCAGCCACGCCCGCAACTGATTTTCTACAACACGGCCAGCAGGGGCTGCAACACACTGGCACCCAGCCGCTTGGAACGTGCACCGCTCCAGCCGGTTGCCACGTCGGGCAGTTGGGCGTTGTCCTTGAAGGGCATCTCGATGGTCAGCGCCAGGCAGCCAAACTGCTGCGCCACCCAGTTGGTGGCCAGCGTCGGGTTGGCGGTGCCGGGCTCGCTGCGGCCATAGTTGTATTGGTCCTGAAAGTCGGGGCAGTTCGCCATCCACGCGCCTTTGAATGCATCTTCCAGTGCGGCCACTTGCGGCGTGTAGCCCGGGTTGCCTTCGGAGCCCACGCAGAAGTTATAGGGCAGCGCCTCGTCGCCATGCACGTCCAGGCACAGGTCCACGCCGGTCTCCAGCATCCTCTGCCGCACCAAAAACACCTCGGGCGAGCGCACCATCGTTGGCGCCGCCCACTCGCGGTTCAGGTTGGCACCGCCGGCGTTGGTGCGCAGGTTGCCGCGTACGGCGCCATCGGGGTTCATGTTGGGCACCACATAAAAAATGCATCGCTGCAACAGGACACGGCTCACCGCGTCGTCGCCATCGAGCAAGCGCTCGAGAAGGCCTTCGACAAACCACTCGGCCATGGTCTCTCCCGGGTGTTGCCGGGCGATCACCCAGACTCGCTTTTTCTGCGCCATCGGAACGCTTGCGCTGACATCGGTGATGCGCAGCAGCCCCAGATCACGTCCGTCCAGCGTGCTGCCCAGGCGCTCTTGGGCCGCATGGGGAGACTGCGCGGCAGACGCCAACAAGTCCAGATGCAGCTCGTAGGAATAGGGCTCAAAGTATGCGAAGTACATGCAGTCACCCGTCGGTGCGGCGTGTGCCGTCATCACCGTGCCGTCAAACGTGGTGGCGATGCGAAACCAGTTCTGCCGGTCATGGCTGGCCACCACCTGGTAGCCCTCCCATCCCTTGGGGTAGGCACAGGCACCGGCGTTCAAGAAGCGCAGCGTCACTTGCTGATCCGCCGCCCCGTGCAGCGCGAAGTGGAACCACTGGGCAAACTCGCTGGCGTTGTCCGGGCGAATCTTCAGTTCGATATTGCGCGGGTCACTCAGGCTCACCACCTCGATAGCGCCTGCGTCAAACTGGCTGGAAATGTGCAATGCGGTCATGCCTTGGCTTTCATTGGAGTTCAACCACTTTAACGCTTTGACCCGGCTTGGGCTCACCACCGCCGTAGTAGCCGTTGATCAGGCGAAGCTGCTGGTCGGCCCGCTCGATGGGCGAGGTTTTGGCCAGTTCCGTAAAACCGCCTTTGGGGTAGGCCACCGTCTTGAGCGCCCAGGGTCTGGCGGCCGCGCGGTCTTGGGCGCTGAGTGGCCGAAAGCTCCCCTCCGCCTCCAGCAGGCCCGCCTGGGCGCGCTGCAGTGTGGCAGCATCTTTGGCCGTGGCCTGTAGCAAATACATATTGTCGGCCGGCCCACGCACCACGGTGGCGGCAATGGTCTGCGTCTGGCCCTGGGCGTCCTGCCGGGCTCCCACGAATCGGGTCGCCTGCAGGCCGTTGATGGACAGCACCTGGCTTTGACCACTGGCGGGTTTGAGTAAATCGCGGATGATGGCAGCCGGGTCTTTGCCCGCCTGGGCCGGCAACAGGCGCACCATCAGCGCCGCATCGCGCGCGGGGTTCACCAGGCCCAGTTTGTCCGCATCGTTCTGGATCAGCCAACCAACCGGTGCCGTGACCCCAAAGCCCAGCCCTGTGTGGAAGTAATTACGACCGCGGCTCAAGCCCTGGTCGGCACTTTCCCCAAACGCCATGCCTGCAATCACCCGCTGGTAGCGCTCACGCCCCTCGTCGGTGTACTTCCCCTTGTGTGGGGATGCCAACTGCGTGATGGCATTCAGGCGCTGGTCATTGGTCGGGTGCGAGGCCAGCCATTCGCCCTGCGCGGGGGCGCTGCGGCCTTCGGTCCTGGCCACGTCGGCGGCATAGCGCTCCTGGTCTTTCAGGACACGGATCACGTCAATCATGTTGCGCGGGTCGAAGGTGTTACGCGCCAGATATTCGGCCCCCAGCGCATCGGCCTGCAACTCCTGGTCACGACCGTAAGAAGCCACATAGCCCGCGGCGACCGTCTGCGACACCTGGCCCGCCATCTTGCCCGCACCCGCTATACCTTGGCTCTCCAGCACCGCGCCCAGCACGCTGGCAGCCAGCACGCCCAGACCGGCGTTTTGCTGGCTGGTAGCGCGCTGTGCGCCGTGGCGTGCCGTGACATGGCCAATCTCATGGCCTATCACCCCGGCCAGATCCGCCTCGCTGTCCATGTAGGCCATGATGCCGCGCGTGACATACACATAACCCCCGGGCAATGCGAAGGCGTTGATGGTGGGCGTGTCGAGCACGGTGAAGTGCCACTGCAACTGCTTGCGGTGCGACTGGGCCGCCAGGCGCTGGCCCAGCGTATTGACATAGGCCTGCACCGCCGGGTTGTTGTAGACGCCATATTCCTGCAGCACTTGCTGATGGCCTTTGGCGCCTTCAGCGATTTCGCTCCTTTCATCCATCACCGTTCGCTCGGCCTGGCCGCTAACCGGGTTAACCACGGTGGTGCCGCAGCCGGTCAGTAACAGCGATGCGAGCAGGAGACTGGGAAGTTTGATTTTCATAGCGGTCCCGTTTCTGGCGATGCTGCATTTTAGGTAGGGCTTGGGCTGGGAGCAGCAAGGTGCGGCGTCAAGCGGAGATCCAACGGCGTGCCGCCTGGCCCGAACGTTAGCTTCCTGGAAGACAAGTTGGTTACAGTAACGGCATGGCACCTACCATTGTTCGTGACGGCCAATTTCGTCTCTTCTTTTTTTCTCGGGAGGAGACACGCATTCATGTCC
>JAIPDC010000159.1 GCA_021737865.1 Rhodoferax sp. | reverse complement strand
GGGCCGCCTCGGTGGGAAGCTTGCTACCTGACGTTAGCCGCCCGGACCGAATCTGTGCGCTCAGTGCATCGGCCACCTGATCCGACAAACTGGCCGCAGGCGCGACAGACTTCAACGCAGCTGCAATCGGAGGATGTTGCTTCATGGTGGTTTGCCGTCGTCCATGGGATGGTACCCAGAGGAAATGGCTTCGATCTATTTTGCGTAAACCAGGTCCCTCAGCCCCAGCGAGATACCCGGCACATAGGTGATGACCATCAGGCAGGCCAGCACCACCAGCACAAAGGGAATCAGATCCTTGATGATGCGGTCGAGTGAAATACGCGCCACCGTGCAGGCGGCAAACAGGTTCACACCAAACGGTGGCGTGATCATGCCAAGCGCCAGATTCACCACCATAACCAGACCGAAGTGCACCGGGTCAATGCCAAAGTGCATGGCCACCGGTGCAAGGATGGGGGCCAGCACGATGATGGCGGCACTGGTCTCAATGAACATGCCGATCAGAAACAGGGCCAGGTTGACTCCGAGCAGGAAGTAGGCCGGGGACTTGAGGACCTCCTCCAGCCAATGACCAATGGCATCGGGCACACCGGCCCGGGTGATCAAAAAGGCAAACAGGCCGGCGTTGGCGATGATGAACATGATCACGGCACTGGACATCACCGACTTGTGCAAGATCAGAATCAAATCTCTGAGCTGGATTTCGCGGTAGATCAGCATGCCTACCGCCAGGGCGTAGAACACGGCCACGGCGGAAGCCTCGGTCGGCGTGAAAACGCCACCGTAGATACCACCCAGAATGATGACCGGCATCATCAGGGCCCAGCCCGCCCGCCAGGTGGCCTTGCCAAAGCTCAAACGGCCATCACCGTCGTTCTTGCCCCAGCCCTTGAACTTGCAGTAGACAAAGACAAACAACATCAGCGCGCCACCAATCAACAGCCCCGGGCCGAAGCCGGCGATGAACAGCTCGCCAATCGAGACTTCGGCGCTGACACCGTACAAGATCATGGGAATCGAGGGCGGAATGATGACGCCCAATTCGGCGCTGGTGGCTTGCAGCGCAGCCGCATAGGTCACCGGGTAACCGTGCTTGATCAGAGCCGGAATCAGCACCGTGCCAATGGCAAAGGTGGTGGCAACCGAAGAGCCCGACACGGCCGCAAAAATCATGCAGGTCAACACGCAGGTCATGGGCAGGCCACCCTGCATGCCGCCGACAATACTCTTGGCAAACTCGACCAGACGGCGCGAGATGCCGCCGGTTTCCATGATGTTGCCGGCCAGAATAAAAAACGGGATGGCCGCCAGCGGGAATTTGTTGATGGCGTTGAACATCTCCTTGACGGAGATCAGCATGTGCGCATTGCTGGCCTGAATACCCAGAATGGAGGCTAGGCCAATCGAGACGGCCACCGAGACGGTGAGTGCAAAGCACAGCACCATGGTGCCAAGCATTACGGCGCTCATAAAGAATTGCCCCCATGGTCACACACTGCATGTGGCTCCCTGCCCCCCGAGGGGGCCATCGCGCCTTCGGGCGGCCGTGCGGCGCTCATTGTGCGGTCTCCAGCTCAAGGCGCTGCGGATCGATCAGGTTGCCGATGATGCCGATGATGGAAAAGATGCCACCCACGGGTAATGCAAGATAGGCCCAGAACATGGTCACATCTTCGAGACCGATGACCGTCTGCACACGCCCGCGTCGGGCATAGTCCCAGCCCCACCAGACAATGATGACGACCAAGGTCAAAGCGGCCGCGCACACCAGCCAATCCAGCAGACGCCGGATGCGCGGCGGACTCCAGCGGTACACCACGTCCACACTGACCATGGCGCCGCGGCGAAAGGCGGCCGGAATGCCCATGAACACCATCCAGATGAGGCTGAAGCGGATCAGCACTTCAGTCCACTCGGCCGGCGCTTCCACAACAAAACGCATGATGATCTGGAACAACCCGAGACAGGCCGCCAGCGCCATCATGGCGCAGGCCACCACCATGGCAAAGCCGGTGCTGTAGCGCTCCAGCGCAAGGAATTTTTCTTTCATGGGCGGCCCACTCAAGCGAAGGAGGAAAGCGCCCACCGGCAATACCGAATGGGCGTTAAGCGCCACAAAAAAGTCGCCCCGGAAAGCGGCAACTTATTTGAAGTTACGGATCTTGTCGATGTTGGGTTTGCCGAACTGCTTTTCAAACTCGGCATTGACTGGCCCCAGAGCGGCCACAAACTTGGCTTTGTCAACGTTGTCCACGACGCTCATACCTTTGGCACGCAGGTCGGCAACACCGCTGGCGTCATCCGCATCAACACGCGCGCGGTTGGCCTTGGCGCCTTCCTTGGCTGCGTCCAGGAAGGCCGTCTTGTCAGCAGCGCTGAGCTTCTCAAATGCCTCTTTATTCATCACAAATATGCAAGGCGAATAGACGTGCCCGGTCAGGCTCAGGTGCTTTTGCACCTGGTCAAACTTGGCCGACATGATGACAGACAACGGGTTTTCCTGGCCGTCTACCGTGCCCTGCTGCAGGGCGGTGAACACCTCCGGGAATGCCATCGGCGTGGTGATGATTCCAAAGCCCTTGTAGGCTGCAACGTGCACCGGGTTCTCCATGGTGCGCATCTTCAAACCCTTGAGGTCATCCGGCGAATTCACAGCGCGTTTGCTGTTGGTCATGTGGCGAAAGCCGTTCTCGGCCCAGGCCAGCGCCTTGAAGCCTTTAGCGTCAAACTTGCCCAGCAATTCCTGCCCGATAGCGCCGTCCAGCACTGCGCGGGCGTGCGCCTTGTCACGGAACAAAAAGGGGATATCCAGAATTTTTGCATCCGGCACAAAGTTGGGCACCGGTCCGGTTGACGAGAACGCCAACTCCTGTGTGCCCAGCTGAACAGCTTCAATGGATTCGCGCTCGCCACCAAGGGCACCACTGTAGAAAGTCTGAATCTTGTAACGTCCGCCGGTGCGCTTTTCGACTTCCTTGGCAAAGGTGTCAATCGCCACGCCCTGGTGCGAATTCTGTGCCACCGAAATGCTGATTTTCATGGTGGTCTGGGCCGATGCAGCCGCTGCAAAACCAATGGCCAAAGAAAGGCCAACAACCAGTTGTCTCAATTTCATGAAAACGTCCTCAGTGTGGAATAGTGATGGTCTGCCAATGCATGATTCGAACCCATAAAGTCATCATACAACTTGCGATTATTGACCCACCGCCAATTTGACCGCGTAGGGATTTTCCCTGATGTATTCCCGGATGATGTCTTCAAAACTTCCCTCCGCCAGCAAACCCAAACCACTCGCCCTGACCGCGTGAATGCGGGCCGGCCAGGCGTTGACAATGTTGCCAATGGCGGGGTCTGGCACCCAGTCAATCAGGGCCGCTGCCGCCGGGCCAGCAACGCGCTCCAGCGCGGCAACCATCTCGCGCGGGGTGGTCGTGAGTGCAGGCAGGTTCAGTGCAGTGCGTGGACCCCAATCCTGGTCGGACGTCTGCGCCGCACAGATCAGCCCTTGCACGGTCCGCGCCGGCGAAGACAGGGCGACCGCCGTGTCAGGCGCAACCGGGCACACTGCGCGAACTTGGGCCAGTGGTTCACGAATCATTCCACTCAAGAAGCTCGATGCTGCACCGTTTGGGGTGCCCGGGCGCACGCTGACCGTCATCAAACGTACGTTGCGACCCTGAATAAAGCCCTTGCGTGTGAAGTCGGCAACCAGTTGCTCGCCAACGAATTTCTGGATGCCGTAGCTGCTCTGCGGCGTAGGCAGGGTGTTGTCCTCGATGGCCGGGGGCAAGGGCTGACCCGGGGTGTCGCCGAACACGGCCAGTGAGCTGGCGAACACGAACATCGGTTTTGTTGCCAAGGCGCGGCAGGCCTGCAGCAAGGCCAGTGTTGCGGCAAAGTTGCTGCGCATGCCGAGGTCGAAGTCAGCCTCACATTCACCGCTCACTGCGGCAGCCAAATGAAAAACGACAGCAACGTCATCTGCAACGACCGGGGCCAAGCGGTCATTTTTCTCCAGCAGCGCATTCAGATCACCGGTCAGCGCCGCCACGCGTGCATCGGCCATCAGGTCCGCTGGCGGGGCAATGCGGTCAACCAGTGTGATCCGGCCAATGGCTTTAGGCTGCGAACCCGCGATTGCCACGTCCCCCTGCGCCAGCAGCGCACGCGCCAGACGGACGCCCAGGAATCCGGCGCCTCCGGTGATCACCAAATGGCATGGCCCAACGGGCACAGCGTGTTGTTTCAACATAGTCATTTGTATTCTGCGCAATAAGAGTGGTGGACAAAGTGAATTTACACGACACGGGCACCATCTCGTCACATTCGGACACATCTTTGTTGAGCCGCATTGTCCGCACGGCGTAGACTTATGCCCCATATGCCCTTACACCCAAGCACATATCACCGAATGACTTCAGCCAGGCTGACCCGCACACTGCACCACAGTGGCATGTGGGCTTGTGTAGCCAGCATCGTAGCTGGCTGTACCATTGCGCCCGCCCCCCCAACCGAACCGACACAGACTGTTGTGACTCCTTCTACGCCATCCAGCGCAAACGCCATCAGTTCGTCCAACGCGGGTACCCCTCGAGATTACCGCCGCGACGCCGCCACCCACCTGTATGCGAAGTACGGTTCCCGTGTTTTCGCGGGCAAGTTGCCACCACAGCTGTATGCCGTGGGTGTGCTGCAGGTTGAAATCAACGGCAAAGGCGCCGTGACCGGTCTGCACTGGATGCGCGCACCCAGCCACGCACCCGAAGTGGTGGCCGAGATTGAACGCTCGGTGCGGGCGGCAGCGCCCTTTCCAACACCCCTAAAAATGGGCCGGGTCACGTACACCGATACCTGGTTGTGGGACAAAAGTGGGCAATTCCAACTCGATACCCTGACCGAAGGCCAGTTGTAACCAGCACCGACCAATGCCGCTCGAGGCGCCATCGTCGACAGACCTGCTGCGCAGCAAGAAGTCACCAGCGATGTGTCTCCCCCGCTATCGGACGATAGTCGGGCTGACTACGCCGCGTTGAGGCTCAGGCTGGTTTCATCACCAGCTCCACGGTGTCCCGAAGCAGTGCCAGCGTCGCTTGCTGAGTCAGTGTTGCCGGCCGCAGAGAACTGGTAACCAGCGACACCTTGGTGCGCAACACCGGCTCATGAATGGCGCGCACCGAAAATGCGCCAGGGCGAACCGAGTTGGCCACCGCGTTGCGTGACAGTACGGCGCACCCCGCTCCATCCGCCACCAGGTCCAGAATGGCAGACACGCCGTCAATCTCCAGCGCGATGCAGGGACGACAGCCAATGTTGGCCATTTCAGACTCTATGTGCATACGGATCGCATTGGGTCGGCTCGGTATGACCAGCGGCAACTGGGAGACAGCTTTGAGCGAAACCGGGACCGACCCCGCATCGTCCTGCGAATCAGGGGCGCGCAACTGCACCAGCAGCAACTCCTCTTCCATCAAAGGTGCAATCTCCACATCGGCCGAGGGCTGCGCGTTGTAGAGAACGGCAATGTCCAACCGGCCATTGACCAGCGACTCCTGCATGGCAACCGACAGCCCCTCGCTGATGGAGATAGTGGCGTCAGGCATCTGGCGCCTGAAGGCGCGGGTGAGCGGCACGGTCAGCACCCGCGCGAGACTGCTGGGCAGACCCACGGCAACCCGCCCGGCCAGAGAACCCCTCACACGCCCCAATTCCTCGCGAGCCCGGTCCACCTGGTGCAATATGCCACGCCCGTGGGCCAGCAGCAGCTTGCCGGCCTCGGTGGGCACAGCACCGCGGCCGTTACGCGTCAGCAAGGTTTGGTGCAACTCCACTTCCAGCAAGCGCACCTGCCGACTCAGCGCAGGTTGTGCGACATCGAGCGCAATGGCGGCGCGGGTGAAGCTGCCCAGTTCGGCAACGCGCACAAAATACTCGAGTTGTTTGAGGTCCATGTCGGGCTCATCTGAATAGCTGGGGCCCGATTATGCCGATTTGAGATAGCTGCTAGTCACCGCACTGCCTTACAAAGCCAACCATCTAGACCCAGAATGGGAGCCATGCCATTCCACGCCGCCGCTCGTGCGCCCCTCACGGGCATTTCCTCCATGGCCACGCGCCAATTGCTTGCCGAACTGACGATGGCGTATGCCCAGCACTCCGGGCAAGCCGTAAACATCGCATCAGTAGGCGGTGTAGACGCGGCCAAGCGTGTGCAGGCAAGGGAACGGTTTGACGTCGTCGTGCTGGCTTCTGATGCTATCGCAAAGCTGATCACCGAAGGGCATTTGCGCGCCGATAGCAGGGTCGACCTGGTGCATTCTGGCGTGGCCGTAGCGGTGCGCAGCGGGTCCCCGCAGCCGGACATTGCAAGCGAAGACGCCGTGCGTCAGGCGGTTCTGGCGGCCAGCACACTGAGCTACTCGACAGGACCGAGTGGCGTGGCCCTGGCCAGACTGTTCGATCAATGGGGCATTGCGCGGGAAGTCCAAAACCGCATCGTGACCGCCCCGCCCGGCGTGCCGGTGGGCAGTCTGGTGGCCAGCGGCGAAGCGGAACTCGGCTTTCAACAGCTCAGCGAACTGATACATCTGGAGGGCATCACCATCGTCGGCTCGCTGCCAAGCGCCATCCAGATCACAACGACATTCTCGGGCGCCATCGCGACGGCCTGCACGCGGGTTGCGGACGTGCGTGCCCTGCTGGACTTCATGGCCTCACCCGAGACGGCGGCGGCGAAAATGCGCCAAGGCATGCAGCCTGCTTGATATGAATTTAATAGCGTTCTGCGCTTGTTTCACAAGGGCTAGAGGCCTAATACACGGATAGAAAGCAACCCATGATCATCGACTGCCACGGCCACTACACCACGGCGCCCAAGGCGCTAGAGAACTGGCGCAGCCAGCAAATTGCCGGCATCAAGGACCCGGCAGTGATGCCCAAAGTGTCCGACCTGAAAATCAGCGACGACGAACTGCGCGAGTCGATTGAGACCAACCAGCTGCGCCTGATGAAGGAGCGCGGCAGCGACGTCACCCTGTTCAGCCCGCGCGCCAGCTTCATGGCACACCACATTGGCGACTTCAACGTATCGAGCACCTGGGCCGCCATCTGCAACGAACTCTGTTACCGCGTGAGCCAACTATTTCCCGACCACTTTGTGCCGGTCGCCATGCTGCCGCAAAGCCCCGGCGTCGACCCTGCAACCTGCATCCCTGAGCTTGAAAAGTGCGTTACGGAATATGGCAATGTCGGCATCAATTTGAACCCCGACCCCAGCGGCGGCCACTGGACATCTCCCCCCTTGAGCGACACAGCCTGGTACCCCATTTACGAGAAGATGGTGGAGCACGACATTCCCGCCATGATTCACGTCAGCACCAGCTGCAACGCCTGCTTTCACACGACCGGTGCGCACTACCTGAACGCCGACACCACCGCATTCATGCAGTGCCTGACCAGTGATTTGTTCAGGGAATTTCCAACCTTGAAGTTTCTGATACCCCACGGCGGCGGTGCAGTGCCTTACCACTGGGGACGTTTCAGGGGCCTGGCACAGGAGCTGAAAAAGCCGTTGCTGCAGGATCACCTGCTGAACAACATTTTTTTCGACACCTGCGTCTATCACCAGCCCGGCATCGATCTGCTAAACACCGTGATTCCGGTGAAGAACGTGCTGTTTGCCAGCGAGATGATTGGCGCCGTGCGCGGCGTCGATCCCGAGACCGGCCACTATTTTGACGACACGAAACGCTACATCGAGGCCTCCAAAATCCTCAGCGATGCGGACCGTCACCAAATTTATGAAGGCAACGCCAGGCGGGTATTCCCAAGACTAGACGCACTACTGACCGCCAAAAGCCAATAAAACCGTGCAACTTCAAAGAGGAAACACAATGAACAACCTAGGCATCGTCCACCGCAATATCACCCGCGCCGACAAGGCCGCCGTGGACAAGCTCTCCCGCTTCGGCGTGGCCACCATCCATGAGGCGATGGGCCGCGTCGGCCTGATGAAGCCTTATATGCGTCCCATCTACACCGAAGCAAGAATGTGCGGCACCGCCGTCACCGTGCTGCTGCAGCCGGGTGACAACTGGATGATGCACGTGGCGGCCGAGCAGATCCAACCCGGCGACGTGGTGGTGGCAGCCTGTACCACCGACAACGCGGACGGTTTTTTTGGCGACCTGTTGGCCACGTCGTTCCAGGCACGAGGCGCCATGGGCCTGGTCATAGACGGCGGCGTGCGTGACGTGAAGGACCTGACCGAGATGCAATTCCCGGTGTTCAGCAAAGCCATCCATGCCAAGGGTACGATCAAGGCCACACTGGGCTCGGTCAACATTCCCGTGGTGTGCGCAGGTGCCCAGGTCAACCCGGGTGATGTGGTGATTGCCGACATCGACGGCGTCGTGGTGGTCCCTGCAGCCATCGCGCAAAAGGTGGCTGATGCGGCCGAGGCGCGCGAGGCCAATGAGGGCGACAAGCGCGCCATCTTTGCATCCGGCGTGCTGGGGCTGGACTACTACAAGATGCGCGAAGGACTGGCCAAGGCCGGACTGCGCTACGTTGACTAAGACGCATGGAATTCACTAAAACCCCCGGCTGGCTGGACTGGTACGCCGGCCCCAGCAAGCCCCGCTTTCAGCTCCCTCCCGGCAGCGTGGACGCACACTGCCATGTATTCGGCCCCGGCGACCAGTTTCCCTACGCGCCGGAGCGCAAATACACGCCCTGCGACGCATCCAAAGAACAGTTGTTTGCACTGCGCGACCACCTCGGCTTTGACAAGAATGTGATCGTGCAGGCCACCTGCCACGGCTCAGACAACCGCGCCTTGGTCGATGCATTGAAGCACAGCAAAGGCAGGGCGCGCGGCGTGGCGACCGTCAACCGCAACGTGACCGACGCCGAGTTGCAGACCATGCACGCCGC
>JAIPDC010000158.1 GCA_021737865.1 Rhodoferax sp. | reverse complement strand
CCCTGTTGAGCTTGCTCAACAGGGGGCCGATGTCGTCAAATTTTCTTACAGTTTGTAAGACAGTTTGAACATCAGCGTTGCGCCGGTCGAGTTTTCGCTGTCAACCGTACGGTCAGCCTTCAACTGGCGATAGGTTGGCTTGTTCAGGTTGTTGCCTTCCAGGCGCATTCCCAATCCCTTCATTGGCCCCTCCTGGAACTCGTAACCAATCTGGGCGGACAACCACATCGAGCCTTCGATGTAGCGCAGTGTCGGGTAACCACCGACCGAATCGTTGGCGACGCTGCCCACATAGGTCGAACGCGAGTTAGCCGCAACAAAAGCGCTGAAGCCCTTCTTTTCGTAGTACAGCGTGAGCTTGCGGTTGTCCTTGGACAGACCGGGCAACGGGATGGTCTCGCCACTGGTTGGAACCTGTTGATTGGGGTTCATGCCAATCAGGTTGGGCAGGTTCACAGAACTCTCGGTAGTGGAGAGACTTGCACTGATGCCAAAGCCATCCAACGCCGGCATGAACAGGCTGAAGGGTGCAGACGCTGCAAGCTCAATGCCGCGCAGATCACCACCATTGCCGTTGACCGTGGTTGTGAAGGTGCCTACCGGGCCAGCCTGTGGAATGGACAGTCCAAGCGCACTGGCATAACCAGAGAAGTTGTATTGGCTGTTGGTCGCAGTCGTGATGTAGGTGTCAAGCTTCTTGTAGAACGCCGCCGCGCTGAAGTAAGCTTTCTTGTCGAAATACTTCTCGAACGAGACATCCAATGCTGTCGCCTTGAAAGGCTTGAGCAGTGGATTGCCGGCAGACCCCACAAAACGGCCGAAGGTCGCTGTATGGCTGGCATCGGTGTCTACGCTGGCTGCCAATGAGTTGCGCATGTCAGTCAGGGTTGCGCGGGCAATTTGCTGCGCCACACCCACGCGCAGCAGGTTGCCGGAACCCAGATCTCCGGTCAAATTCAATGAGGGCAACACATCCGTATAGGTCGTCCCGCTCTCTGTCACGCCCCTGGATGGATTGTTCAACACCACGCCAGAGCCAATACCAGCTTGGTAACCGGATGAAGACTGATCAGTGTTGACGACTTGCACACCAACGTTGCCGCGTACGGGGACCTTCGAGTATTCGGTGTCAATGCCAAACTTCACATAACCGGTGGTGACCTTTTCCTTGATGCCCCATGTCTTCGAAAGAATGTCGTCGTTGTACTTGCGCAGAATGGTCGCGCCGGGCCACAGGTTGGCTTCCGGATCAAACGTCAGCAGGTCCACACCCGTATTGCCTACGTTGGATGCGACGTAAGAACCCCCAGGGAACGCAAATGCATCCTTGCCGCCACCGGTGGTCGAAACAATCAAGCCTTCATCGGTGGTGCGATCTTTGCTGCGTGAGCTGTAGTTCGCGCCGAATTGAACGTCGGCGAACATTGATCCTTCAGCCAACTCGCGTTTGAAGTCAAAGCGAATCGCGTCCACGGTGTCGACAATTGTTGGCCCTTTTGAGTATCCTGCCTGCGGCACGCCATCGATCCCGCTCCAGCCGGTCTGGTCACGCACCTTGATGATGTTTGGATTGGTATAGCTCAATGGGCTGCCCAGCTTGAATTTGGTTGTGCCGCTGGTCGTGTCAAAGCTCAATGTGTCTGCACCAGGAATGCCGGCGTAGGCTTCGATATCCCGCTCAACGCGCTTGGCCCGGTTGGAGCTCAAGTCCATTGAGGCTGTCCAGCCGTTGTCCATCTTCAGCGTGTTTTTCCAGCCAAATGATTGAACGAGGTCGTCATCAAAAATGCTTTCGACTCGGTTAATCAACCCACCGCCGGTCGCACCCGCGCCCACCGCATAGGTTCCGCTCACAGCGGTGCCGTTGACGACGGTTGCGTTGGTGATGGGGCCACCCAAACCGCCCTGAATACGGGCAAATTTCTGTGTGTTGTCAGCCTTTGAGTAGAACAAGTCCATCTGGCTGCTGAAATTCTTGGTTGGCTTGAACGCCACAATGGCAGCAACACCGGTGCTCTTTGTCGTGACGGTCTTGGTCTGGAAGTCGATGCCGTTGCCCCATGTGTCCGGCACTTTCACGTCTTGCATAACGGTGCCATTGGTCAAGGTAGCCTGGGTGCGGTTGTTTCCCCCCCAGCCGCCCGAGCCGATTTCGTTGCTGGTTCCATCGACGCGTACAAAGCCCAGAGCAACACCCAGCTTGCGGTCCATGAACTGGTCTACATAGGTGAGACTCTGGCGATTGCCTGATCCCTCGGGCGTTCCGTCCAGGCCGACGCCATTGCGCACTTTTTCCACATTGGCTGCGAATACACGTGCAGGGAATGCCAATGGATCAATCAGTCGGTTATCGATGGTTCCAGCCAAGCCGGCAGACATAAGAGCCGCATCGGTTGTCTTGTAGACCGTTGCACCGGCGATCAGTTCTGCGGGGTAGACGCTCAAATCAACTGCACGGCTGTCGCCCGTGCTGGTTTGTTCACGGCCATTCAGCAGATAACCATTGAAGTCAGGGCCAAGGCCTCGGATGCTGATGGTTGATGCTGCACCGGACTTGGTGCGCTGCGTGGTAACGCCCGGCAGGCGCGCCAGTGACTCGGCAATGGTTGTGTCTGGCAATTTTCCGATGTCTTCGGCGGAAATCGATTCCACGATGGCATCCGAATTGCGCTTCACGGAAATGGCGTCCTCGATACCTTTGCGAATACCGGTGACGGTGACCGTGCTGAGGGCGGACGCATCCTGTGCGTATGCGCCGCTCGTCGACATGATCAACACGGCGCAGCCGGCGGCGATGGGGGCGAGTTTGAACAGGGAGCTGCGCGCGTGGGGTGCGTCAACGCGTTGGGATGGGGTGTTCTTCATAAATTGTTTCCTGGTACACGTGGGTTTGCAATTCTTTGAGAGGGCGTCAAAGGCTAGGCCGACATTTATTGAATCTTCGGCTGCAGCCTATTTGTATCAAAACAAGAAATAATCAGACATAGGCATAAACCCTTGAAACAAGCTGTATTGCCAATTTCCGCGCAATTTTTGGGCAAATAGCAACGGTTTTGATCTAAACTGCCACACACCCCACTGAAATTGAGTTAATTTTTACTTTGGCTGTAATCAAACTACATTTGCAACTTGGGTTTTGTTCGAATATTAATGTTGTTGCTTTTGGCAGGGTGGATGTCTTGGTTTGGTAGGGTTTTCAAAAAGGTTGACCCCATCGCTTACCCGATGGGGTTTTTTTTGATGTTGGGTTGCCGAAAATTGGACCTCTCACGGGTCACCGCAAAGGATGTTGAGAATGAATCAGGGCTATCCGAGGTTGTTGGGAGACATTGGCGGAACCAATGCCCGTTGGGCTTGGCAGGAGTCCGCTGATGCTGGTTTGGAAGATATTTCGGTTCAGCCGTGTGCGGCGAGTGCAACTATTCTGGAATCAGCTGTCAATTACCTGGGCTCACATGGACGCAAGAACCCCGCTTGGGCCGGAATCGGTATCGCAACAGCCATCACAGGCGACGAAGTGCAGTTGACCAACAGCGCCTGGCGCTTCTCGATTGCAGCGCTTCAAAAGTCGCTCGGGTTGGAGCGTTGCCTGGTGATCAATGACTTCACTGCGATGGCGATGAGTTTGCCTGCTCTGAGGGCGGCCGATCTGCGTCCCGTCGGTGGCGGAACAGCGGTGGCCGGGGCCTGCATTGCATTGCTGGGACCCGGTACAGGCCTAGGCGTGTCTGGTCTGGTGCCTGATGTGGCGGGTCGCTACACAGCCCTGAGCGGCGAGGGCGGCCACGTGACGCTCAGCGCCAGTGATGACACCGAGGCCAGTCTGCTGGCCCTGTTGCGCAAAAGATTTGACCATGTCAGCGCAGAGCGTGTGCTGTCGGGTGCGGGCCTGGTCAATCTGTATCAGGCTGTTTGCGCGTTGGAGGGCCTGCCAGCGCGCAATGTGGAGGCGTCTGATGTGACAAACGCCGCAATAGCAGGGTCAGACCCGCAGTGTGCGCAGGCAGTTCACTATTTCACCCGCTTTTTGGGCGGCGTCGCAGGCAACTTGGCTCTGACTTTGGGGTCGCTCGGTGGTGTCTATATTGGTGGGGGGGTTGTGCCCCGGTTGGGTGCTGCATTTGACGAGGCCGTGTTCCGGCAGAGCTTTGAAAACAAGGGCCGCTACCGGCAGTGGCTTTCCGTGTTGCCGGTCTGGGTGATTACTGCATCCGCGCCAGCCCTTGTGGGGGCTGGTCGGGCGCTCGACACGCTGTCCTGACTGCGGGGTTTGTTTACCCGGTTAAGCTTTGACCTTTGAGAAACACCTGACAAAGGGAAGCAGCCATGTCTGACCCACGCTTTGATCATCCGCGTCTAATTGCCGATATTGGGGGCACGTTTGCGCGGTTCGCACTTGAAGTTGCGCCGCACGTATTTGAGCAAAGCGCCTCGTTGCGGTGTGCCGATTTTGCTGACTTTCACGCCGCCGTTATGGCCTACCTGTCGGGGTTGACGGGTGTGGCCGATGGTGACATCAAGCACGCTGCAGTGGCCATTGCCAACCCGGTGTCGGGCGACGACGTACGCATGACCAATTACCACTGGCAGTTCTCGATTGAACAAATGCGCCAGCGCCTGCATTTTGATAACCTGGTGGTCGTCAATGACTTTACCGCCCTGGCCATGGCCGTGCCCAGTTTATCGGCGCAACAGCGTCGACAGTTTGGCGGCGGCACTGCGGTCGCGCGTAGCGTGGTGGGTCTGATTGGCGCAGGTACCGGCCTGGGTGTTTCGGGTTTGATACCTGCTGGCGATGGCTGGATTGCGCTGGGCACCGAAGGGGGGCACACGAGCTTCTCGCCGCAAGATGAACGCGAAATTGCCATCCTCCAATATGCCTGGCGTCAATACCCGCACGTGTCGTTTGAGCGACTCCTTTCGGGTTCGGGTCTCGAGCTGATTTTTCGTGCGCTCACTGAGCGCGCGGGGTTGCCCGAGCGCAACCTGGATGCGCCCGAAATCACCCGACTGGCACTGGACGGCGGCGACACGCTGTGCAAGGAAACGATTGATGTGTTTTGCGCCATATTGGGAACTGCTGCCTCCAATCTGGCAGTGAGTCAGGGTGCCTTTGGCGGCATCTACATCGGCGGCGGCATTGTGCCCCGTCTGGGCCTGTATTTTGATCAATCTCCGTTTCGCAGCCGATTTGAAGACAAGGGCCGTTTTACGGACTACATGAAGGGCATTCCAACCTTTGTGATCACTGCAGTTGATGCTACTTTGCTTGGCGCCTCGGTGATTTTGGCGTCACAGTTGCGCGATCTTGACGGGGCCAGTGGTTCAGCCATTCTGGGGCAGATTCGACGTGCATTGACCAGTTTGTCGCCGGCAGAGCAACGCGTTGCGCAACATGTGCTGGCGCACCCTCGCTCTGCGTTGAACGACCCGATTGCGTCGATCGCCCGCTCGGCTGACGTCAGTCAACCCACTGTGATTCGCTTTTGTCGATCGTTGGGTTGCGAAGGTTTGTCGGATTTCAAGCTTCGCTTGGCATCGGGCTTGACGGGGACTATTCCCATCACCCACACGCAGGTTACCAGCACTGATTCCATGCTGGAACTCGGTGCCAAGGTGCTCGGCAATACGGCCGCCGCCATACTGCAGGCGCGCGACCACCTGAACCGTGACAGCATGGACCGCGCGATGCGGTTGATTGCGGATTCGAGCCGGGTCGAGATTTACGCCGTCGGTCACTACGGTGCGGTGGCTAACGATGCGCAATTCAAGTTTTTGCGTGTCGGCGTGTCGGCCGTCGCGCATACCGATCCGCGTCTGCAGACGTTGGCTGCCAATTTGGTGACGCCCGATGTGGTGGTGCTCATCATCAGCAGCAGTGGGCGCATTGCGGAGTTGCTCGCAGTGGCCGAAAAGGCGCAGGAACGGGGCGCCAAGGTGATTGCAATCACCGAGAGTCAGTCTCCGCTGGCCCGTAAGGCGAACCTGGCCCTGATCGTGGACCATGTTGAAGACATTGCCACGCAGGTTCCCATGATGAGCCGAATCCTGCACCTGCTGATGGTCGATATCCTGGTGGTTGGCGTCACCCTGCAGCGTGGTCTGGTGGTGCCTGCGTTGGGCAGCGATGCAACCATTGGACTGGATGAGGTTGCACCCGGGTCCAGCGTTTCAGGTGCCCGGCGCAAGGCGCCCGGCGTCAGCGTGGCGGGTGCGTTGGCACATCTGGCACCGCAAAATCGTTGACCCCCATCCCCCGGCCTCGGACCACACCATTGGACAGTATGCTCGTGGCCACTACCTCTGTTTAACTGACTACCCTTATTGAACCATGAAGTTTCCACGCAATAGCGGCGTGCTGCTGCACCCTACCTCCTTGCCCGGCCCACATGGCAGCGGTGACCTGGGCTCTGCGGCCTACCATTTTGTCGACTGGCTGCAAACAGCCGGGCAGAAGCTGTGGCAAATCTTGCCGCTCAGCGGTATTGGCCCGGGTAACTCGCCCTACATGAGCAGCTCAGCCTTTGCCGGCAACCTGTTGTTGATTGCGATGGACGACCTGCTGCAGCACGGCTGGCTGGAGCCCGACGATGTGTCGCCAGATGCTGGTTTTGAGACCCAGCGCCAGAACTTTGCTGTCGTGTGGCCCTGGCGCATGGAGCGGCTCGCTCGCGCGGCACGTGCCTTTGCGCGGGATGCCAATCGCCAACGCCAAGCGGATTTCGCCGGGTTCTGCGAAGCCCATGTCGACTGGCTGGACAATTACGCCCTCTTCATGGCCCTGGCCGAGCATTTCAACTGGAAAGATTGGTGCGAGTGGGAAGGCGGCCTGGCACAACGCACGCCGGCCGCCATGGAGCATGCCCGCACGCAACACGCCCAGCGCATTGCGTTCTGGAAGTTTTGCCAGTGGCGCTTCTTTACACAGTGGCGTAAGTTGCGTGCCTATGCCAACCAGCGCGGCATTCAGATCGTGGGCGACGCCCCCATTTTCATTGCCTACCAAAGCGCCGAAGTGTGGGCCCGGCAAGACCTTTTCGACCTCAATGCAGATGGCCACCCGCGCGTGGTGGCGGGTGTGCCGCCGGACTATTTCAGTGAAACCGGTCAGCGCTGGGGCAACCCGATTTACCTGTGGAGCGCCCACGCCAACGAGGGCTATGCATGGTGGATTGAGCGCATCAAGCGCACGTTTGAGCTGGTGGACATTGTGCGCATCGACCACTTCCGCGGCTTTGCCAGCTACTGGGAAGTGCCCGCCAGTGAACCCACCGCTATGAAAGGCCAGTGGTTGCCCGGCCCCGGTGCACCGCTGTTCGATGCCATCCACGCAGCGCTGGGCCCGCTGGCCATCATTGCCGAAGACCTGGGCGAGGTCACTCCCGACGTGGAAGCCCTGCGGCGTCAGTTTGCATTCCCTGGCATGCGCATCTTGCAGTTTGCGTTTGGCAGTGACAGCCGCAACAATTTTTTGCCGCACCACCATCAGAACGACACCGTGGTTTACACCGGCACGCATGACAACGACACTACGCGCGGCTGGTGGAAATCGGCCACCGAGAACGAGCGTCAGCACGTGCGCGACTACCTCGCCGTAGATGGCAGCGACATCCATTGGGATCTGATTCGTGCCGCATGTGCCAGCGTGGGTGACACAGCCATCCACCCCATGCAGGACATTCTGGGGCTGGAGACCGAGCACCGCATGAACTTCCCCGGCAAGTGCGAGGGATATTGGGAGTGGCGCTTCGAATGGGATCAGGTACTGCCCGAGCACGCCAGTCGCCTGGCGCACCTGTGCCGCGTTTTTGGGCGCGACGGCAGCAACGACAGGCGGTAAATAATCAACAACGCATAAGGTCTGAAAATGAAAAAACGGGTATTGCAGGGCGTGGGAGTCATCGCGTTCACGGTGTCGATGTCAGTGTCGGCACAAGCGCAGATCGAGCCACTTCCTTTGTGGGAGGTGGGTGTGTTTGCCGGCACGGCCACTACTCCGGCCTACCCCGGCTCGGCAGACCGCGCATCGCGCTCGCTGGCGCTGCCCATCTTCATCTACCGGGGGGAAGTGTTGCGCATCGAGCGAGGCGACGTGGGGGCCCGCTTGTTCCGCAGTGAAGATATTGAACTGGATGTGGGATTTTCGGCTTCGTTGCCAGCCAGTTCAGACGATATTGCCGCACGCAAGGGTATGAGCGATCTGGGCACGCTGGTGGAGTTTGGCCCGCGGGTCAAGATCACGCTGGCTCGGCCCGCGCCCGGCACGCGGGTGCGGCTGGAGTTGCCGCTGCGTGCGGTGCTGGAGTTCAACAACGGTGTGCGCCAGCAAGGCTATGCCTTTGAGCCTGAACTGGGGCTTGAAATGCGCGACGTTGGGGCGGGCTGGAGCCTGTCTGCCACGGCCAGCGTGGTGTTTGGCGATAAAGATCTCAACACTTATTTCTATGGCGTTACAACGCCCTATGCCACCGCGGCACGTCCCGCTTATGACGCACAGGCCGGGTTGATAACCACCCGGCTGGGCCTGAGCATGGCAAAAAGCCTGTCGCCCGATGTGCGGGTATTTGGCTATGTGCGTCATGAGCTGATGGAAGGTGCGGCCAACAAGGCAAGCCCCTTGTTTCAGCAAACTACCGGTACCTCCGTCGGTTTGGGGCTGCTGTGGACGCTGGCGCGCTCTGAGCAGCGGGCGGCGGCACGCTGACGCAGTTTGGGGCGCGTGTCCGTGCTCGCCATGCCCCACGTGTACAGGCGCTATGCACCGCGCCTGCTGGTTTGGTTGGGGTTGTCGACTGTAGGTTGTGTGTTACTGGCCCGTCTTGAATTGGCGCAACTGCGAGACGCGTTTGAGACCGATGCCCGCATCAGTCATCGTCTGCTCAGCCAACGTGCGGTGCAGCACGACGCGGTGCTGGCCACGCTGGCACTGCTTCAGCCCACTTCGCCAGCGGCTAGCGCC
>JAIPDC010000157.1 GCA_021737865.1 Rhodoferax sp. | reverse complement strand
TATTCATAGTGTTGTTGGCAATCGCTTGGAACTTGTCGTTGGCAAAGCCAACGCCAGATTTGCCAGTAGAGAGGCCGCCAACAGCAAGGTCAGCAACACCGTACAAAGTAACTTGTGCCATGGAGGCGGTAGAGGCGGCCAATACAGCCAAAGCGATGAGGGTTTTTTTCATTTCGGGTTTCTCAAAAAGGTTAAACAGCGGGCTCAGGTCCTACGGGATCAGCACCCCGGGCCAACCTCCTAGTTCAGGAAGTTGGGTCTATTGCACCAGACCCGTGCCCGTTTGGCAAAGAATTGCCTGAAAAAAGGGTCTAAAAGTTCGTTTTCCAGCAGCTTCCGTTGTGGTGGTGCAACAATTTGTTTCCCAATTTGGTCCCTGCAATCGCTGTAGACTGCCATACTCATGTTTTGACGGAGTTTCACAATGGATCCGCTGCTCAACGCCGCCAATTCCGCCTTGCGCACCCTCTTTTCAACACCCCGCGCGGCCCAGGTTTGCCCTACTTTGGCGGCCCAAACCACGCAATTGGATGCGGTTGAGAGCCGGGCTGCAGCTTCTCTCATGCGGGTTAACCATGTAGGCGAGGTGTGTGCTCAAGCGCTATACACAGCGCAGGCGCTGACCACTCGCAATCCAGCCCTGCGCGCGCACTTCACACGCGCTTGTACTGAGGAAACCGACCACCTGGCCTGGACCGAGCAACGCCTCAAAGAATTGAACGCGCGCCCGTCCCTGCTAAACCCGCTGTGGTACGCAGGCGCCTTTGGCCTGGGACTTCTGGCGGGTCGGCTCGGTGATGCCGTGAGCCTGGGCTTTGTCGTGGAGACAGAAGTACAAGTTGGCGCACACTTACAAAGTCACCTCGACAAACTCCCCCCTGGGGACCATGCTTCACGCGCAATCGTGGCCCAGATGCGTGACGACGAGCTGCGCCACGCGCAGGACGCTCAGGATGCCGGCGCCATGGAGTTGCCCCAACCCGTCAAAGACCTGATGCGCGCTGCGGCCAAGGTCATGACGACCGTGGCGCACCACATCTAATCCGCACGACCTGTAGCCCGCGCCCGGACCCATTCAGTCAGCCGGTTTCGACGATATTCAGATATGGGCAAGCTCGCAAGTCGCTGCAGCAGCAGTTCAGGCTGCACGATGTGACTGGACATCATCTCAGCCACAAAAACCCAGTCTTTATCGCGCCCTGCTGCGAGCTTGGATGCCGCTAAATCGTGCGGCTCCAGGCAGAGCCCGACTTTCAGGTCGGTGTTTGCGTTTTGAATTCTCACCAACCTTTCAGCCCAGTTCGCGGGGAGCACCGCTGTATCAGGACCCACACCCTGGGCGTAGTAGCCAAAACAGTCGTGGAAGGGTGAGCCCTCTCCCATCGCTCCATCGATCAGATCCGCCAAGTCGGGGCGATGCAGTGGATAGACATCTGCCTCCATCGACTCGGCGAGCAAGGCCGATGGATGTGGCACTGCACCCAGCAACGACTGACTACCGACAATCACAATTTCATATTCATTGGTAATGGCTGTTGCGGCACGAATGACGTGCTCCAACTCACTGCGGCGCATGGTCCGCCTTCCATTGTTTCAAAAATGCAAAACGCTCCTGGTTGGTCAGCAAGCATGCCAATGGAGAGGCTTGTCGAAGCGCATCGCCGCGCTGCGTTTGCTCGGTTGCAACCGCCAGGCACTGTTCCACATCGTCGTCCAGCAAACTTTGCCAGACATCCAAGTAAGCAAAGGTTCGGGGGGATGCCGTTGCGTGCCAACGCTTGAGCGTGGCCCTTGCCTTTTCGAGCAGCGACATGTCATGGCGAATTTTGTCGGCCACCAATCTGTGCAGCGCAAGACTGCGCAAATCAATTTCATGGTGAGTTGGCATGGCGCCAATCTACCCTAATTTTCCAGTACGTCAAAGCTGGTCGTGATGTCTGCCGTTTTGGCCAGCATGATGCTGGCCGAGCAATACTTCTCGTGGCTCATGGCTATCGCACGCTCCACGGCGGCGGCAGGGACGCTTTTTCCGGTCACCGTGAAGTGCATGTGGATCTTGGTAAAAACCTTGGGCTCGGTTTCAGCCCGCTCTGCCGTCAGTTTGACGGTGCAGCCCTGCACGGCGTGCCGCCCGCGCTTCAAAATCAGGACCACGTCGTAGGCGGTGCAACCACCGGTGCCGGCCAGCACCGTTTCAAGGGGACGGGGCGCCAGGTTCTGCCCCCCGTTTTCAGGCTTGTCGGCGTCTGGCGCGCCATCCATCACCAGGGTGTGGCCACTACCGGTCTCGGCGATAAATCCCATGCCCGAGCGGGTGTTCAAACCGCCGGTCCAGCTGACTGTGCATTCCATAAAAACTCTCTTCCGAGTGAAATATTTCGGTATTTCCTATAATACCAAAATGAAGCCTCAGATCGTTATCGACACCAATGTGCTGCTCACGGCGCTCAGATCGTCAAAGGGTACCTCCTACGGTTTGCTGTCCATGCTGGAGAGCGATTTGTTCCAACTGCACATTTCCACCCCTTTGGTAGCCGAATACGAGGCAGTACTGAAGAGGGGTATGCTGACTTTAAGCGAACAACAAATTGACGATGTGGTGGACTTCATGTGCGCGCGGGCCACCCCGCACAAGATTTATTACCTGTGGCGACCCGTATTGAAAGACCCGGGGGACGACTTTTTGCTCGAGTTGGCTGTTAAGGCCAACGCGCGGATCATTACCTGGAACGTGACCGACTTCAAGCGAGCCCAACCGCTCGGCGTATTGGTGCAAACGCCGCACGAATTTTTGCAATTTTTGGAGGAGAAACATCCATGAGCGCCATTAGCATTCGGTTGCCCGACTCTTTGCATCGCCTGGCCCGCGACATCGCGCGTCAAGACCAGGTGTCGATGAACCAATTTATCGCGTCAGCGGTCGCCGAAAAGGTGTCTGCCCTGGCAACAGAACAGTACTTGAATGAGCGCGCAGCGCGTAGCTCAGCGGAGAAATTTCGTGCCGCATTGGCCCAGGTCCCCCCTGCCGAGCCAGAAGCGTTTGACCAATAGAACCTGACATGACCGACAAAAAACCAAAGGCATTGACCCCCGCCGACTACCTGAAAAAGATCCTGACGGCACGCGTTTACGACGTGGCCACCGAATCTGCGCTGGAACCCGCCAAACAGTTGAGCAAGCGCCTGCACAACACCGTGTTGCTCAAGCGCGAGGACCAGCAACCGGTGCGCAGTTTCAAGCTGCGCGGAGCCTACAACAAGATGGCGCAGCTGAGCGCCCAGCAACTCAAAAACGGCGTGATCTGCGCCTCGGCCGGCAACCACGCCCAGGGCGTGGCGCTAAGTGCCGCCAAGTTGGGAACGCGTGCGGTGATCGTCATGCCAACCACTACGCCGCAGCTGAAAGTGGATGCAGTCCGTGGCTTTGGTGGCGAAGTGGTGCTGTTTGGCGACAGCTATTCGGATGCATACAACCACTCGTTGATCCTGCAAAAGAAACAGGGCTTGACCTTTGTGCACCCGTTTGACGACCCGGACGTCATTGCCGGCCAAGGCACCATTGCCATGGAAATGCTGCGCCAGGTGCAAACCCTGCATATGCGCAGCGCACCCGCAACGCAAGAAACGACCATCCGTCCAGCGCTGGACGCTGTATTTGTGGCCATTGGCGGTGGCGGCCTGGTGTCGGGCGTGGCCAACTACATCAAGGCGGTCGACCCGCGCATCAAGGTCATTGGCGTACAGATGAACGACTCGGATGCGATGATCCAGTCCGTCAGCGCCAAAGAACGCGTGACGCTACCGGATGTCGGCCTGTTCTCTGACGGTACCGCGGTGAAGCTGGTGGGCGAGGAAACGTTTCGCATCGCGCGCGGTTTGGTCGACGAATTCATGACCGTGGATACCGACGCCGTGTGCGCCGCCATCAAAGACGTGTTCATCGACACCCGCAGCATTGTGGAGCCCGCCGGCGCCTTGGCGGTTGCCGCCATCAAGCAGTACGTGGCCAAAAACAAGACCAAAGGCGAGACCTATGCCGCGATTTTGTGCGGTGCCAACATGAACTTTGATCGCTTGCGCTTTGTCGCCGAGCGCGCCGAAGTCGGCGAGGAGCGCGAGGCCCTGTTTGCGGTCACGATCCCCGAAGAGCGGGGCAGTTTCAAGCGCTTTTGCGAACTGATTGGCGAACTGCCCGGCGGCCCGCGCAATGTGACCGAATTCAACTATCGGATCAGCGATTCGGCCAAAGCACATGTCTTTGTCGGGCTGACCACGCAGGGCAAGGGCGAATCGACCAAGATCGCCGCGAACTTCACCAAGCACCGGTTTAGCACCCTGGACCTGACACACGACGAGCTGGCCAAGGAGCACATTCGCCACATGGTGGGCGGCCACTCTGCGCTGGCCGAAAACGAACGGCTGCTGCGCTTTGTTTTCCCCGAGCGCCCCGGTGCGCTGATGAAGTTTTTGAGCCTGATGCGCCCCGGCTGGAACATCAGCCTGTTCCACTACCGCAACCAGGGTGCGGATTACGGTCGCATTCTGGTGGGCCTGCAAGTGCCAAAAACCGATGACAAGGCCTTTGCCAAGTTTCTGCAAACACTGGACTACCCATTTGTGGAAGAAACCGCCAACCCGGTTTACCGGATGTTTTTGCGTTCCTGATACATTGACGGACAGACTCGAGCGCAGCCAGGCTCTGTCCCCAACCGATCTCAACCAATTGGAGCACTCAACATGGGGGTATCACTCGACGGCAAACTGGTGGTGGCCATCTCCAGTCGCGCATTGTTTGACTTTGAAGAAGAAAACGAGGTCTTTGAGCAGACTGACGACACCGCCTACATGCGCCTTCAATTGGAGCGGCTCGACACACCCGCCAAGCCTGGCGTCGCGTTTTCGCTGGTGCAAAAGTTGCTCGCATTCAACACCGATGAGTCGCAAAAGGTGGAGGTCGTCATCCTCTCGCGCAACGACCCGGTGAGCGGTCTACGTGTCATGAAATCAGCTGCGCACTATGCGCTGCCGATCATCCGCTGCTCTTTTACGCGGGGCGAGCCGCCATGGCGCTACCTCAAACCGCTGCGCGCCAACCTGTTCCTGAGCACACATTTGAGCGATGTGCGCGCCGCCTTGGCCGCAGATGTACCGGCGGCACAGGTATACCCCCAATCGGCGCACGCCAGCGGCGCACACCCGGGCGAAGTTCGCATTGCATTTGACGGTGACGCGGTGCTGTTCAGTGACGAGGCCGAGCGCGTCTACCAGTCCCACGGGCTGACTGCATTCCAGCAGCACGAGCTGGACAGGGTGGCGCTACCGCTACCGGATGGCCCTTTCAAGCCGTTGCTGGTGGCGTTGCATGGCCTGCAGCAAGCCTCCACGCCGCATATGCGCATTCGCACCGCGCTGGTCACGGCGCGCAGCGCGCCAGCCCACGAGCGCGCGATTCGCACGCTGATGAACTGGAACATTGCCGTAGACGAAGCCATGTTTCTGGGTGGCTTGGATAAAGGCGAGTTCTTGCGGGAGTTTGAGCCGGACTTCTTCTTTGATGACCAGACCGGTCACATTGAATCGGCTGCGCGCCATGTCCCATCAGGCCATGTGGCCAGCGGCATTCGCAACTGAGTCAAACAGAACTGACATGCTGCCGGAGATGCAGCGTCGAGGACTCAGATCTGCTCGTTCTTCTTGATCATGTTGGGGTCGTAGACCAGCACTTCCTTGGCCAGTTTGCCTGGCGCATCAGCGGGCACCACCGTCACCGGCGGGTTAAGCTGGTTGCTGACCTGCTCCAACTGAATCGCGCTGGCGCTGGCCGTCCACATACTCTTGATGTGGTCCATCAGCACCTCGTACATCGGCTTGGGCGGCGGCACTTCAGCCTTTTCCGCAGCCGGACGGTGAATGGTCCAGTCTTTTGGTGAAGTTGCGGCCTCGGACCCACGCCGACCCGGGTCCGACACACTGGTGTGCACCGGCTCCCCTTCGTTGGTCTTTAGCGCAGGGTTCACCATGTCAATCACACTGGGTACCGGCGCAATGGACGGGGATGCACTCACCGATGGATTCACCGGGGCTATCGGAATCACCCTGTTTGCCACAGACGAACCCATATCTGAGCCTGATGGCCTCAGATTTGGGTTTCGATCAATAGATGGCAGTTGCATGGTGGTTAGAGCTTTTGGCCCCCTCAGGTTACTTTTCTAGGTGGACGTACGATTCTTAACGGCAGATTTAGGCGGATATTTAGGCCTATTTCTAAAAAAGTTTCAAAAAAGAAACCAAAACGCGGACACCACCCTAACTTTGCACCAAGTTAGTGCCGAAATTTCAAATCACGCGTCACGATCGACAGATCGACAAACCCCAAACCCTGGTGCAGATCGTTGCCATAAACCGCTTTCAGTCCATTGAGGTCCAGACGGGCACCATCCAGCGCGGCCAGCAGGCCTTCTCGCGTGGGGTTAGGCCCAGCCAGGCGCAGCGCCAAGACCAGCGCCTTGGCAGTCATGTAGCCCTCCAGGCTTCCATATGAAAACTCCTCCCCCGGCCTCGCCTTGGCAAACTCGTCCTGGTACTCGCGGGTGATGCTGGTCTTGCGCTCCCACGGGCTTGGCACCACCTGAGAGAAAACCATTCCGTGGGACAAATCCCCCAAGTGCTTGACCAACTGCGTTGAGCCCGAATTCACGCCGTAAAACGTTGTTCGAAGCCCTTTAGCACGAGACTTGCGGATGAACGCCTCATACACGCCGCTGCTGCCATGGTTCAGGACCATTTGCGCACCTGCCTGCTCGGTCAGCTGCACCAGCTTTTCGATTTGTGCGGCATTGATATCGCCCTTGAACGGCAGGTCAGCAACCAGTTCGGACCCCAATTCCGCACAGATCAACTTCACATTGGCCAAATGCTGGGCACCCACTTCCGAATCAGACCGCAGAAAGGCCACCTTGCCCATGCCGAAATTCTTGGCCTGGGCAATCAGTGCCTTGAACTCCTCACGGTGCTCCGCCCGAACGGGAAAGACCAACGGCTGAAACGGCCTGCGCAGGGTGGGTGAGCCCGCCATAGGACCGAAGAAAGGGACCGACAGCTTGTTTGCCGCTTTCATGACGGCGGTTGATGGGCCGCCCTCTATCGATCCGAATAGCATGAACACCTTGTCCTGCTCCACCAGCTTCTGCGCATTGGCTTCGGCCACGTCGGTTTTATTGTCATCGTCGAGTGTGATCAGCGCAATCTGGCGTCCATTAACCCCGCCGCGGCTGTTGACTGCCTTGAGATAGGTCTGCACCCCCGCCTGGACCGCGTTGCCGTAATCGTTGCTGCCACCTTGCAGCGTGATGCTCTGGCCGATCAAGATCCGGTTGGGTGCCACGCCGTCCACTGCCTGGACCATGGTTGATGCCAGCAATGCCGCCATGGCAATAAGGTGTGCCGCCGTTCTACGCATATTCATGCCCCCCAGTTTGACCAGCGATTCTGTTGCCGCTAGCTGACAACACTCTTAAGACTGCCGTTTCAACAAATTATCCACCAGCTGCGCGATGTGGCATCAAATTTGCTGAGTATTCACCGGGTCTCAAGGGTTGTCTCCCGCAGAGTGGGTTCTGCGTTATCCCCCGCATCTTCACCGTTGCGGGGGATTTTTTCTGGATGGAAAGCGTTAGCTGCTGTGCGATCCCCGGTGTGCCCAGCCCGTGGTGTGGCGCTCGATCATACTGAACAGTTCATACATCACCATCGCCATGGCACCCACCACCACCAGCCCTGCAAAGGCCAGCCCCATCTGCATGGCCGAGCCGGCCGAAATCAGCAGGTAGCCAATGCCCTCGTTGGCGGCCGTCATCTCGGACACCGTAGTGCCCACAAAGGCCAGCGTAATGGCAACCTTCAGCGAACCATAAAAATAGGGCATGGAGCGCGGCAGCCCCACCTTGACCAGCACATCCCAGCGCTTGGCGCCCAGCACGCGCAACACATCTTCGAGTTCCGGCTCCAGCGTGGCCAGCCCGGTTGCAATGTTGACCATGATGGGAAAGAAGCTGATCAGAAACGCCGTCAGAATCGCCGGGCCGACGCCGATGCCAAACCAGACCACCAGAATCGGCACAAAGGCGGCCTTGGGCAGTGCGTTAAAGCCGGTCATCAGCGGGTACACGGCGGCATAGGCCAGGCGCGAACTGCCAATCACAAATCCCAGCAACACCCCAACCACAATCGCGATGCCAAAGCCCGCCATCGTGACCCAGTAGGTGCGCCAGGCGTGCGCTGCAATGATGCCTTTGAACTCCAGGAACTGGGTCCAGATGCGCCATGGGCTGGGAAAGATGAACTCGGACACCTCCAGCGCCGAGCACAGGATCTGCCACATCGCAATGATGACCACCAGCAGTATCCACGGAGCCCACATCTCTACCTGTTTCTTGTTCATGCTTGTGCCTTGTGATGTGACTTAAGTTGGTGCAACCGCACCGGTTTGGCGAATTGCACCAATATGGCCCCGCAACTCGTGCACGATGTCAGAGAACTCTTTGGTGTAGGTAATTTCAAGGTCGCGCGGTCGCGCCAGTTCAATCTCGCGCTTGACCACAAAGCGGCCCGGGCTCTTGCTCATCACATACACCGTGTCGGCCAGAAAGACGGATTCACGCAGATCGTGCGTCACCAGAATCACATTGAAACGCTGCTCGGTCCACAGGTCGCGCAAGATGCACCACAGTTCCTCCCGCGTAAACGCGTCCAGTGCACCAAAAGGCTCATCCAGCAGCAGCATCTTCGGCTCATGGATCAAGGCACGGCAAATACTGGCGCGCTGCTGCATGCCGCCCGACAACTGCCAGGGAAACTTGTCTTCATAACCACCGAGCCCCACTTTTTGCAGCAAGCGGCGGGCGCGCTCCACATACTCCTTGCGCTTGGCCTTGAAGCTGCTGCGGTAGGGCTCAACAATCTCCAGCGGCAACAGCACGTTGTC
>JAIPDC010000156.1 GCA_021737865.1 Rhodoferax sp. | reverse complement strand
TTGATGAGCTGCATGGCCGAGGGCAGGTTGTCAAACATCACGTCCACCTGGCCGCCCACCAGGTCCAGCAGGGCAGGGCCGGAGCCGCGATAGGGAATGTGGGTCATGAAGATGCCGGTCTGGCTCTTGAACAGCTCACCTGCCAAGTGGATGGAGGTGCCGTTGCCACTGGACCCCATGTTGAGTTTGCCCGGCCTGGATTTGGCTAGCTTGATGAAATCCTGCGCGGTGTTGATGCTGTTGGCGCGTGCAAACTCTGCGGGCACCACCATCACGTTGGGCACGCTGGCCACCAGGGTAATGGGCGCAAAGTCCTTGAACGGGTCGAAAGGCAGTTTGGGGTAGAGCGCCCGATTGATGCCGTGCGTGCCGACCGTTCCCATCAGCAGGGTGTAACCATCACCCGGCGACTTGGCCACCACCTCGGCGCCCAGGTTGCCACCGGCACCCGGCTTGTTTTCCACCACAAACTGCTGGCCAAATGCCTTGGACAACTCAGGCGCTACCGCACGCGCCAGGATGTCCGTGGTACCACCGGGTGCGAAGGGCACCACGATGCGCACCGGTTTGGAGGGCCAGGCAGTTTGCGCGCTGGCGCAGGTGCCGCTGAGCGCAAGCAGTGCGGCGGCGCTGACAAGCAGCAGTTGGCGTTTGGAATTCGCTCGGGTCATGGACTGTCTCCTGTTGGTATGGTTTGTGGATCATCATAGCGGCGTGGCGTCAGGTGCGATACACGTTAATTTTCGGTGGTATGACCTGAATCTCCTCTTCGAGGAATACAATAAACGTTAACAAATACGTTAAGGATTGAAGCATGACTTTGCGCGCCAGCGACATCATTCCCATCAGCGAAGCACGAGCCCGCCTCACCGAATTGGCGGAAGACGTGGTGGGCAGCGGTGCCGAGAAGGTGCTCACCAAAAACGGATCCAGTTACGTCGCTCTGGTGGATGCCAAAAAGCTCGATTACTACCACGCGCTGGAGCTGGAGCATGCAGGCCTGATTCTGCTGACCGAGGCCGAAACCGCTCTTGGCCAAGTGATCGCGGGCAAACGCATCTCATCGGCTGATCTCGACAAGCTGCTCGCAGACTGATGCAGCGGTCCGAAAAAAGGCGAGTCAACGCCCAGGTCGGCGCTGCTCCGCACTTCGCCGACTGCCTGCTGGCAGTGCATGCCTTTATGGTGGAGCAAGACGCTGCCAGTGCGCCAGCACGGCTTGCTCAACTCAAACGTGACTTGCGCGACATGAAAACGCTGCTGTCCTGGTCCCCCGCCAGCGGACGCCCCGCGCGTTTTTTGCGTCCGAATTCTGCGCAGGCCAGCCTGCGGCTTGCAGCAGTGCAGCAGTTGGCACAGTCGGCGGGCTTGCCACACCTGCGCGAATATGTGATCGGATCGTATGTCGTCCTCTACGCCCATTCAGACACTGAAGTCGTATTGCTTTCACTCAAGCACCATCGACAACTCACCTACATCACGTTTCAATGAACACAGCCACCCATGATTTTCACCCTGGCAACCCGGTGCGCACCCGCAACCGCGAATTTTCCCATCCCCCAGCGAGATACACCATGCGATTCACCTCCCAGCTTCTGCGCCCACTGCTCCGCCCACTTCTCCGTGTAATCGCACTTGCAGCCAGCGTGGGGGCAGTCAACGCGCAAACCCCATGGAATGCGGAGACGGGTGTGGTGCTGGTTGGCAAAGTGGTCACCATGAACGATGCGGGTGACGTGTTGCCCAACGCGCGCGTGTGGCTCTCGGGCGGCAAGATCCGGGCCATAGCCCGCGCGGGTGAGGCGCTGCCGGATGGTGCTAAGCATGCGCCGGTGGTGGATAGCAAGGGCGTCATCTACCCCGGCATTATTGATCTTCACAACCACCCCGAATACGCCATATACCCGCTGATGCCTATCAACCGCAAATACCGCGATCGCTATGAGTGGCGCTGGTATGACGATGTGTACAACAAACGCATCACCTACCCGCAAGAGGTGCTGACGCGACCGCACTATCTCGATTTAGGCATGGAGATAGGCCGTTACGGCGAATACAAGGCACTCGCAGGTGGCACCACCAGCCTACAGGGCGGGCGAGTCAATCTAGCGTATTCCAAAGAGGAGTGCCTGGTGCGCAATATCGAGAACTCGCCGGTGGAGTCACGCGTGGCCAGTAGTCGTGTGGACATTGGCCGGAGTTCCAAAGAGTGGACGGCTATGCAGGTGGAGCGCAGCACGGGTCCGCTGGTGGTGCACCTGGCCGAAGGCTCGTCGCCGCGCATGGCGACTGAATTTTTTGCAGTCAAGGACAGTGACTTGCTGGGCCCTGAATTGATCGCGATTCATGGCGTCGGCCTGACACCACCGCAGTTGCTGGAGATGGCAGCCGTTGGGGCCAAGCTGGTCTGGTCGCCGTTGTCCAACTTCATGCTGTACGGCAAGACCGCCAACGTGGAGGTCGCCAAGCGCGCGGGCTTGTCCATCAGCCTGGCGCCAGATTGGGCACCTTCGGGCAGCAAGTCCAGTCTGGGCGAGCTCAAGGTAGCGGACCTGGTCAACAAGCACGCGCTCAAGGGTTTGTTTACGGACCGTGATCTGGTCCAGATGGTGACGCGCAAACCCGCTGCTGCTATGGGCTGGTCGCAGCGCCTGGGCCAGATTGCCGAGGGCTACCTGGCCGATATGCTGGTGGTGGACGACCGCGACGCCGACCCCTACCGCAACCTGATCAACGCAATTGAAGACAACATCCAGCTGGTGGCCGTGCGTGGCGAACCGCTGTATGGCGATACGGCACTGTTGGTGCAGGCGCGTGGTACAGCGGACGACACCGAGGTCACCGCCCACTTCAACACAGGCAAGCGCACCGCACGCACCAAGGCCATGGTCCCCAACTGCCCGGGCACCGGTTTGGCCGCCCTGAGCGTGACGGAGACCAAAGCCCGTATCCAGCAAGGACTGAAATTTGAGGCCGCCCACCTGGCGACCAAACTGACACCCGAGCAGGTTGCCAAAGACTTTTCAACCTGCGGCATCACCGAGTCGGTGGACGCCACCAAGGTAACCACCGCGGACGCCAAGCGCCTGATGGCTTGCCGTTTTGGTCTGCCGTTCGAGGCAACCCGCCTGAGCCCGCTGACCACCAACGAGGACCCCGAGTTCATGTCGCGCCTAATGCGCAACCCCAACCTGCCAAAATACCTGCGGCACTTGCCGGCCTACTACCGTCAGTAAGTCACCATGCACACCCGACACCCCACACCCGATAAAGACGCCATTGCCCTGCTTCCGCCGTTTGAACGCCTGGGGCTGGATCGCATTACCCTGGTGAACACAGGGGCGCAGGCCAGCCAGGCATATGACGAACTGGTGGCTGAAACGGCTTGGGGCTTTGACACCGAATCCAAACCCACCTTCAAGGTAGGTGAGCAGTCCGACGGACCGCACATTCTGCAACTCTCCACCACCGAGCGGGCCTGGGTGTTCCAGTTGCACGAGCCAGAGTGCCGCGCGGTGGCGGCCGAGCTGCTGGCGTTGGGTGGCATTGCGAAAGCTGGTTTTGGCCTGGGCGACGACCGCAAACGCATCATCCACAAGCTCGGGGTGGAGCCTGCCGGCATATTGGAACTCAACTCGGTGTTTCGAGATCGGGGTTACCGCAAGGACATGGGTGTGAAGGGGGCCGTAGCCGTGCTATTTAACCGGCGCTTCATCAAGTCCAAAAAGGCAGCCACCAGCAATTGGGCAAACGTCCGGTTGACCGAGCCCCAACTGGTTTACGCCGCGAATGATGCTTACGCAGCCATTCGCGTGTTCGAGGCGCTGGGGTTGTGACTACGCCACGTCGGTCACGAATTGCTCACGCGGCCGGCGAACCTTCTTCAGGTTGACCAGCCAGTCGCCGCTCTCGTCGCGGTAGCCCAGCGGCATGATGGCCACGCTGCGCAGCGCGCGAGCCTTCAGGCCCAGAATCTCGTCCAGGGCCTTGGGGTCGAAACCTTCCATGGGTGTGCTGTCGACCTCTTCAAACGCGGCTGCAATCAATGCAGCACCCAGACCAATGTAGGCCTGGCGGGCGGCGTGCTCGAAGTTGGTTTGCGCGTCACGCGCCGGGTAGCTGCCCAGCAACATCTGGCGGTAGTTTTCCCAACCCTCGTTGGTGCCGCCACGCTGCGCATTGGTCATGTCAAACATGGCGTTGATGCGTTCGGTGGTGTAGTTGTCCCAGGCGGCAAACACCAGCAGGTGTGAACAGTCGGTGATCTGGCTCTGGCCCCAGGCCTTGGGCTTGATCTGCTCGCGCACTTCCTTGTTGGTCACCACAATGATTTCAAAGGGCTGCAGACCGCTGGAGGTGGGCGCCAGGCGCGCAGCTTCCAGTATGCGTTCGACCTTTTCCTGGGGAACCGCTTTGGCGGGGTTCATCTTTTTGGTCGCGTAGCGCCATTGCAGTTTTTGTAGCAGTTCAGACATGTGTATTTCCGGGGGTAAAGAGGTGCTTAGTGCACTACGAATTCATAAACCACTTCTTCCGACTCGACCATGTCCAGAATGTCGTTGAGCGTGTCTTCGCTCTCGGTGCTGGACCACGTCTCTTCGGGATCGGTTGAAAACAGGGGTTCGATGGCGATGTCCATAAACTGGCCATCGGGCAACTTCAGCACGGGAGTGCCCTCGGATGTTTCAACCAATTCCCATTCGTCGGGGACCGACATGGCCAGTTTGATGGTGACGTTGAGTTTTTTCATGGTGTGCAGATCAAGTGCCGCGCTTCATGCCGGCGCGAACTTGGCGTAGTAAGCGGCCACGGCCGGTATCTGGGCAATGCGTTGCATGTGGGCGTTGAGCGCAGGGGCGACCTTTTCAACCAGATCGGCCGGAATATGGTCGAGCCGGCCCGAGTTGAGGCCGCGGACCTCGACAAACACCTTCAGGTCGGCGATGGTGAGGCGGTTGTCGGCAAAGTATTCACCACCATGCGCCTGTAACTGGCTTTGCAGCCAGGCCAAGTAGACCGGCATGGAGCCGTTGACCAGGGCCAGGCGCGCCTGCTTTTGCTCCTCACCTGTCATGCGGTAGGTTGGTCCCATTTTGACGCCGGCCTCTTCTACCACGGTCGTTACTTCGTCACACAGCAGGGCTTGGTAGGGGTCGGTCGGGTACAGACCGGCGAGCTTGCCGACATAGCGGTTAATAGCCTCGCACTGCGTGACCTGCACACCGTCAACGTGCAGCGTGGGCACCTGGCCGAACGGTGTGGTCTTGCGCACTTCCATGAAGTCGGCGTGGGCAAAGCGGTAGTCGTCAAACGCAATGCCACCAATGGCCATTGCCAGGCGGGCGGGTTCGGCGCGGCCGCCGTGAAAGTCGAAATAGCTAAGTTTGAGTTGGGTCATGGTGATTCTCAAATGTGTTGAGGCGACAAGCGCCTACATCGTGGGGTAGTCAGTGTAGCCCTTGGCACCCGGGCTGTAGAAGGTGCTGGAGTCGGGCTTGTTAAGAGGTACACCGGCTTTGACGCGCTCTGGCAGGTCGGGGTTGGCCAGGTAGCTGGTGCCAAACGCTACGGCGTCGAGTTTGCCGGCGGTAATGGCTTGTTCGGCCTCTTCGGCGCTGTAGCCCATGTTGCCGATCAGAACGCCTTTGTACTTTTCGCGCGCCACGGTCATGACGTCGCCCTTTTGGGCCTGGAAAAAGTCTGCACGCATCATGTGGAGATAGGCCAGATTGAAGGCGTTGAGTTTCTCGGCCAAAAAGGCGGTCAGGCCGACGGGGTCGCTGTCCTTCATGCTGTTGTAGCTGTTCAGCGGTGAGAGTCGCAGGCCCACGCGGTCGGAGCCAATGGCAGCGGTGACGGCGGTCAATACTTCAAACAAAAAGCGTGCGCGGTTTTCCATGGAGCCACCGTAGCCATCGGTGCGCTGGTTGTGCGAGTCGCGCAGAAACTGGTCGATCAGGTAGCCATTGGCACCGTGCACCTCTACGCCGTCAAATCCGGCGGCAATGGCGCTTTTGGCGCCCTGTGCGAAGGCAGCGACGATGTCTGCAATCTCGTCGGTCGTGAGCGGGTGTGGTACAGCCTGCGGCACTTTGCCTGCGGGGGTCTGGATGTCGCCCTCAATGGCCGTGGCACAGCTGGAAACGGTGCGCGCACCATCATTGAGGCCAGGGTGTGCTGCGCGGCCCGCGTGCCAGATTTGCATGAAGATGCGCCCGCCCTTGGCGTGTACGGCGCTGGTCACTTTCTTCCAGGCAGCGATGTGCGCATCGGAGTAAATGCCGGGCTCGGCATAAAAGGCCGAGGTATTGGGAGCCACCATGGTGCACTCGGTAATCAGCAGGCCACCGCTGGCGCGCTGTGCGTAGTACTCGGCCATCAGGTCATTGGGCAAGTGTCCGGCGTCTGCGCGCGTGCGGGTCAGTGGTGCCAGCAAAATGCGGTTGGGAAGTGTGAGCGCGCCGAGTTTGAGTGGATTGAATAGCATGGTCTAAAGGTGGGGTTTGAACAAAGAAAGGCTGAACGGTACCAGCCATGAGGTACTTGCCATATGGTGGGGTTATTGCAAACTGCAATAGGCTTCTAGGGTGCCACTTTGATCGCGTTGCCAAATGCCACGCGACCGCGAACCATGTCGGCCTCGGGTTTGGGGTCGGGGTAGTACCAAACCGCGTCGGTGACCATTTCGCCGTTGATCAGCAGCGAGTAATAGCTGGCCTGCCCCTTCCATGTGCAACTGGTTTTGTGGTTGCTAAAGGTGACGTACTCTTTGTTCAACGCGCTCTCTGGGAAGTAGTGGTTGCCTTCCACCGGCACGGTGTCGTCGCTCTCGGCAATGACGATGTTGTTCCAGGTTGCTTTCATGGGGTTGTGTTTCTTTGGTTGTTGGGTTGCTGCTGTTCGGCTGACAGTGATGAACTTGACTATATCGCGCTGTGTGCCATGGCCTCGCCCCAGTAGTGGAACGTGAAGGGCCGTGGTCCGGGCAGGTAGCGGCTCTGCAGGTCCGGCAGGACAAAGCCGGCCTCGGTGAGCAGCGCTGGAATGTCGCGCCCCAACTGGCAGCCGCCAGCCAACGGGCCCCAGACCGGCTGCAGCCGCATTTGCCAGCGCTGTACTGACGCATCGGGCGCGCGCCCGTGTTCGCAATACAGGAGCCTGCCGGTGGGCGCCAGCACGCGTCGCATTTCCCGCAGTGCTGCTTGTGGGTTGGGAATGGTGCATAACGTGTAGGTGATGACCACCGTGTCAAAACTTGCGTCGGGCAGCGGAATTCTTTCTGCCGACACGCCCACCAAATCCACCAGCAGGCCTGACTGGGCAATGCGTTCCTGGGCCAGTGGGTGAAGCTGCAGGGCGGGGTCCAGGCCGGTGATGTGGGTAACGCGGCTTTTGTCGTAGTAGCGCATATTCAAGCCGGTGCCAATGCCCACCTCCAGCACGCGCCCGCGGGCCCGTGGCACCACCAACTGGCGCATGCGCCCCATCATGGGCATGCCGCAGACAACGTCCAGGGCCGTGGGCAGGATGTGGCGTTCGTACCAGTTGTTGGTCATGTCTTGGAGCCGGTCTTTCGCTTGATTTCGTCGCGGATCTCTCGCAGGGTTGGTTGCTGGCCATGGTCGGGTGAAGGGGGTACGGGCTGTGGAGGCGGACTGGTGTTTGCCTTGGCTCGCCGGGTTTGGGCGATGTGGTGCAGGCCCAGCAGCACGGCCCCGGCTGCAAACGCAAACCACCCGGCGGGGCGCAGGGCATTGGCATACGCCGCAGACATGTGCGACTGGGCCAGCAACATGGGGCTGCTCAGCAATGCCGAACCCACGAGACAAAGCGCCCAGCCCTTAGCCCGCATGGTGTTGAATGCACTACCTTTACGTGGGGGGGTGTTTGACGTGGCCATGTACGATTGTTCCGGTTGCTACTGCCCAAATGCGGGTGGACTGCCAGCAGTGTAAATAGCGAAAATTCATTATTGTCAATTTCTTCGTCAAAAAGTCATTTCATGGAAAAGTAAAAAATATTTGACATTGAGTAAATAAATATATACATTAAGTAAAATTTATTTGACTTTTTAGGAAGTTCGCCATGTCTTTTCGTGAAAAGAGCGACTGGCTCAGTTTTGGCTCACTGTGTCTGCTGGCAATCTACTTCTTTGAGATTGCGCGTGGCCTATTGGGGGGTGAACGGGGCGGCGGTCCGTACTATTACTTCACGCTGTTTTGGGTGTTGGTAGGGGCGCTGGTGGTGATTCAGGTGATGACGCACACTGTGCTGGCCATGCGCTCACCCCGCGACGCCAAGGTGCCTGTTGACGAACGCGAGCGCCTGATCCACCTGCGCGCCACGCGACCGGCTTACTGTGTGCTGCTGGTGGGCGCGTTTATGACCATTGGCACCATGCACATGGGTTTCAGCGTCTGGCAGTTTGCGCATTGCATCCTGTTTGTCATCTGGATTGCCGAACTGTTGCGCTATGGCATGCGCCTGTTCTATTACCGCCGCGCGGTGTGACATGGGCGACAACCACATCACCAACGCCATCCGCCGCCTGCGCTTCGAGCACGGCGAGATGACGCAGCAAGCCTTGGCCGAGCGCATTGGTGTCACACGCCAGACTGTGAACGCCATTGAGCAGGGAAAGTACTCGCCGTCGCTTGAGGTGGCGTTCAGGATTGCCGCTGTATTTGGGCAGCCGCTGGATGCCGTATTTCAATACCAGGCAGAGGGTTTCGACCCTGTTTTGTGAGATTTTTTTGGCCAAAATTGGCACCCAGCCCACGTGCAATATGCATAGCCAGCTATCAGAAGCATAGCGGTTGCCGACGGTCGCGCTCCAGCATGGCCATGGGGGCATGGGGCCAGGGCGTGGGGTTTGGGGGCAACTGCTGCGCATAACCCTGCATGACCGAGCGGCACGATGGGCAGGGAGTGGGTCCAGGGGAGGGCATGGCCTCAAGCAGGGTCCAGGTTACGGATCAGGCTAACCACTTTGGTGGTGATGATGTCCACCGCCGGCCCGTTGGCGCCATGCGGCAAGATCACATCGGCTTCGCGTTTGGTGGGCTCGATGAATTGCTTGTGCAT
>JAIPDC010000155.1 GCA_021737865.1 Rhodoferax sp. | reverse complement strand
GACTGCTCCAGGACAGCGTGGGGGGTATCACCCCAAACACACTTAACACCCGAATCAAAGAGTTGCGCGAGGCGGGACTTTTGACCCACGGCAGTGACGGCTATGCCGTCACCACAATGGGCGCCGACATGCTAAAGCGCCTGGGTGATTTGCAAGCCTTCGCAGGCAAGTGGGCAACCAGTCAGGCTAAAAAGACCGTCTAAAACGACCTCTAGCCAATTTCCGGCCGAATTGAAAAAGACAGGCACTGCCTGTCTTTTTTTGTCTGCGGCATAATTTGCCCCTTGCGCAAACGGCATCGGGTCGGAAATGCCCGACTCGGGACGACTCGCTTCTGACTGCACCACTCCAATTTCCATCGGCGCAACCTGCCAGCACTACCTAAAGGATTTTTCATGCCTACAACCGATAGCGGACTGCAATACGAAGACACGATAGAGGGAACCGGCGATGTCGCCGTCAGGGGACAAAGCGTCACCGTCCACTACACCGGCTGGCTATACAACGACAACACGCAGGGCGCGAAATTTGACTCCAGCAAGGACCGCAACGATCCATTTGTATTCCAGTTGGGTGCCGGCATGGTAATCCGCGGCTGGGACGAAGGCGTAGCCGGCATGAAGATTGGCGGCTCCCGGACATTGATCATTCCTGCAGCCCTGGGCTACGGTGCGCGCGGCGCTGGCGGCGTGATCCCGCCAAATGCCACTCTCAAGTTTGACGTTGAACTGCTTGGGGCTTCGGGCTGATTGGCCTCAAGGCGGACCGGACGGCATGCACCGCGCGCCGCGCGCCCCTTGAATTGTGCTGATGCACCCCCATAACTGGGGTCATCTATTTGTAACCAGAAGTCAACCCTTCACCCCATTGCATGACTGACAAGCCATCCACACCAAACACCGAAGCGCTCGATGCCGCCTACCAGAGCACCGAAGACATGGTTGCCTCGCAAGGTTTCTCTGAAACGGACGCGCTCGCAAAGCTTCAAGCCGAGTTAACGGCATTGCAGGCAAAAAGCGGCGAGCTGGCGGACCAGTACCTGCGTGCCAAGGCCGATGCCGAAAATGCGCGCCGCCGCGCAGACGATGAAATCTCGAAAGCCCGCAAATTCGCGGTCGAGAGTTTTGCACAAAGCCTGTTACCCGTTGCTGACAGTCTGGAGGCCGGTCTCGTCATCAAGGACGCCACCGCAGAACAAATCCGCGAAGGTGCCCAGGCAACGCTGCGCCAACTGATTGCAGCTCTGGAGCGCAACAAAGTGCTGGCCATCGCGCCAACTGCAGGCGCCAAGTTTGATCCCCATCAGCACCAGGCGATCAGCGTTGTCCCGTCGGAGCAGGAGGCAAATACCGTTGTTGGCTTGCTACAAAAAGGCTACTCAATCGCGGACCGCGTGTTGCGCCCGGCCTTGGTCACCGTTTCCGCGCCAAAGTGATTAGCTGAGTGGTGCAAACCATCTTTTGGCCCTTGAAATCTGCAAAACAGGCTTCAAGTGACCACCATCTGAATTTTCAATTGAATAACCTTGCGGGACTGACCGTTGGCTTTGTCCCCAACTGACTAGGAGTGAATCATGGGAAGAATCATCGGCATTGACTTGGGAACCACCAACAGTTGCGTGGCAATTATGGAGGGCAACACCCCCAAGGTTATCGAAAATGCGGAAGGTGCGCGCACCACGCCATCCATCATTGCGTATCAGGAAGATGGCGAAGTTCTGGTTGGCGCATCAGCCAAGCGCCAGTCAGTTACCAACCCGAAGAATACGCTGTATGCGGTCAAGCGGCTGATTGGTCGCAAGTTCTCTGAAAAGGAAGTTCAGAAAGACATCGACCTGATGCCCTACAAGATTGCTGCCGCCGACAATGGCGATGCATGGGTTGAAGTTCGCGGCAATCGGATGGCGCCACAGCAGGTGAGCGCGGACATTCTTCGCAAGATGAAGAAGACCGCCGAAGACTATCTCGGTGAAGAAGTGACCGATGCCGTGATCACGGTCCCGGCGTACTTCAATGACGCGCAGCGCCAAGCTACCAAAGACGCGGGCCGTATTGCCGGTCTGGACGTCAAGCGCATCATCAATGAGCCTACCGCCGCTGCTTTGGCCTTTGGTCTGGACAAAAACGAAAAAGGCGACCGCAAAATCGCGGTGTATGACTTGGGCGGTGGCACGTTTGACGTATCCATCATCGAAATAGCCGACGTCGATGGCGAGAAGCAGTTTGAGGTGCTGTCCACCAATGGCGACACCTTCCTGGGCGGCGAAGACTTTGACCAGCGCATCATCGACTTCATCATTGCCGAGTTCAAGAAAGAGCAAGGCGTGGATTTGGGCAAAGACGTGCTGGCCCTGCAACGCCTGAAAGAAGCCGCTGAAAAGGCCAAGATCGAACTTTCCAGCAGCGCCCAGACCGACATCAATTTGCCCTATGTGACAGCTGATGCCTCTGGACCCAAACACTTGAACATCAAGCTGACCCGCGCCAAGCTGGAAAGTCTGGTCGAAGAGTTGATCGAGCGCACCATCGCTCCGTGCCGCACTGCCATCAAGGACGCTGGCGTCAAGGTATCTGATATCCATGACGTGATTCTGGTCGGCGGCATGACCCGCATGCCCAAGGTGCAGGAAAAGGTCAAGGAACTGTTCGGAAAGGAGCCCCGCAAGGACGTGAACCCTGATGAGGCTGTGGCCGTTGGCGCTGCGATCCAGGGTCAGGTTTTGTCCGGCGACCGCAAAGACGTGTTGCTGCTCGACGTGACACCGCTGTCGCTTGGCATTGAGACTATGGGCGGTGTGATGACAAAGATGATCACCAAGAACACCACCATCCCGACCAAATTTGCGCAGACCTTCTCGACCGCTGAAGACAACCAGCCTGCCGTGACGATCAAGGTGTTCCAGGGCGAGCGTGAGATTGCCGCCGGCAACAAGATGCTGGGCGAATTCAACCTGGAAGGCATCCCGCCATCCGCCCGCGGCACACCGCAGATTGAAGTGTCGTTTGACATCGACGCCAATGGCATCCTGCACGTGGGCGCCAAGGACAAGGGCACGGGCAAAGAGAACAAGATCACCATCAAGGCCAACTCGGGTCTGTCAGAAGCAGAGATCCAGCAAATGGTGAAAGACGCTGAACTCAACGCTGCCGACGACAAGAAAAAGATCGAATTGGTGCAGTCCAAAAACCAGGCCGACTCCAGCGTGCACAGCGTAAAGAAGAGTCTGACCGAGTACGGGGACAAGCTCGAAGCCGGTGAAAAAGAAAAGATCGAAGCCGCCATCAAGGATTTGGAAGAAGCTATCAAGGGTGACGACAAGGCATCGATTGACGAAAAGAACGCTTCGCTGATGGCCGCCAGCCAGAAGTTGGGCGAAAAGATGTACGCTGACATGCAGGCCAAACAAGCTGCAGAGGGCGGGCAGCCGGATGGTGGTGGTCAACCACAGCATTCTTCAGACGGCGGATCTTCAGCGTCGCATGCGGCAGACGACAACGTAGTGGACGCCGAGGTCAAGGAAGTCAAAAAGGGCTAACAAAAACACGCATCGCGTGCTAATCTGGCTCGCCGCGCCCGAAAGATTCGTCAGGAATCATCGGCGCGGCGTTTTGCATCAAGTTTGCGCAACCATTCAAAGAACAACACTGTCCGGCAACCATGGCTAAAAGAGACTTTTACGAAATTCTGGGTGTTCCAAAAAACGCCTCCGACGAAGACATCAAGAAGTCGTATCGCAAACTCGCGATGAAGCATCACCCCGACCGCAATCAGGGTGACTCCGGCAAAGTGGCCGAAGACAAATTCAAGGAAGCCAAAGAAGCCTACGAGATGCTGTCGGACCCGCAAAAGCGAGCGGCCTACGACCAGCACGGTCATGCCGGGGTCGACCCCAATATGCGTGGGCCGGGTGGCGAAGGCTATGGCGGCTTTGCCGAAGCCTTTGGGGACATATTCGGCGACATGTTTGGCCAGCAGCGCGGTCGACCCGGGGGAGGCGCCGGAGGCGGACGCCAGGTGTTTCGCGGTAGCGACCTGAGTTATGCGATGGAAGTCACGCTGGAAGAAGCGGCGCGTGGCAAAGACGCACAAATCCGCATTCCCAGCTGGGATGCATGCGAAGTCTGTAAAGGCAGCGGCGCCAAGCCAGGCACTCAGGTCAAAACCTGCGGTACCTGCAGCGGCTCGGGGTCTGTGCAGATGCGCCAGGGATTTTTCAGCGTGCAGCAAACCTGCCCCACTTGCCGTGGTACAGGCAAGGTTATTCCCGAACCGTGCATCGCCTGCCATGGGCAGGGCAAGGTCAAAAAGCAAAAAACGCTGGAAGTCAAAATTCCAGCCGGTATCGATGGTGGCATGCGCATCCGCAGCACCGGCAACGGGGAACCAGGAACCAATGGTGGACCTGCGGGTGATTTGTACATTGAGATCCGACTCAAGAAGCACGATATCTTCGAGCGCGATGGCGATGATCTGCACTGCTCGGTTCCGATCAGCATGGCAACCGCTGCGTTAGGCGGCGAAATTGACGTTCCCACCCTGGCCGGCAAGGCAGCCATTGACATCCCCGAAGGCACGCAAACTGGTAAGCAATTCCGCTTGCGCGGAAAGGGCATCAAAGGAGTGCGCGCCAGCTATCCTGGCGATCTGTATTGCCACATTGTGGTGGAAACGCCGGTCAAACTCAGCGAGCACCAGCGGCGACTGCTGCGTGAACTCGACGAATCCCTGAAAAAGGGCGGGCACAAGCACTCGCCGTCCGGCGACAGTTGGACCGACCGACTAAAAAGCTTCTTCAGTTGATGCACATCAAGCTTGTTGGATAGTTGCTGCCAAGCAATGCCGCACGGTCTATAAACGATCTGGCGGCATTTTTTTTGCACGCCAATTGCAGTCGTCACCGCAGACAAGGAGCTATCCAATGAGCGTCAACATCACATTCCTGGGCGGCGCCAGCACCGTTACGGGCTCCAAATACCTGGTTCGGCACGATGGCCACAGTCTGCTGATCGACTGCGGCCTGTTCCAGGGCTACAAGCAACTGCGCCTGCGCAACTGGACGCCATTGCCCATTGCACCCGATGCAGTCGATGCAGTGGTTTTGACCCATGCGCACCTGGATCACAGTGGCTACCTTCCACTGCTCGTCAAGGAGGGTTTCAGCGGCACGATCTACGCGTCCCCAGGGACGCAGGCTCTGTGCAAAATACTGCTGCCTGACAGCGGCCACATTCAGGAAGAAGACGCGGCCTTTGCAAATCGCCATGGCCTGTCCAAGCACGCCCCGGCCCTACCCTTGTACAACCGCCAGGACGCGCTGGATTGCCTCCCCCGTATCAAGTCCGTTCACATGGGTACCACCTTTCAACCGATCCATGGTTGGCGTGTAACACTGAGCGGCGCCGGCCACATTCTGGGTGCGTCCAGTGTGTTGCTGGAAGTGGCCGGCAAACGCATTTTGTTCTCCGGTGATCTGGGGCGACCGGATGACTCCATCATGTTCCCGCCCGAGCGCCCACCCGCTGCTGACACCGTATTGATTGAATCCACCTACGGCGACCGCCAGCATCCGGTCGAGAATCTTGTCGCAGAGCTCGGGCCCGCGCTGCACAGACTTGCTGCCCGCGGGGGCGTAGCCGTCGTGCCCGTGTTTGCAGTCGGGCGGGCGCAGGCCATATTGCATGCCATTGCCCAGCTCAAGGCCAGCGACCAGATACCTCGCGCACTGCCCATATTTCTTGATAGCCCCATGGCAGTGCACACAACACATTTGTTTGAGGGACACCGCGGCGAACACCGTCTCGACACGCGCGAAACCCACGCCATGACCCAATGCGCCACCATGATCAACAGCACCGATGAATCGAAGGCATTGGCCTCACGCCACGGCCCCATGGTTATTCTGTCAGCCAGTGGCATGGCCACGGGTGGACGTGTGCTGCACCACCTGGAACACCGCGCCGGTAACCACCGCAACATGATCATCCTGACCGGCTATCAGGCACCCGGCACCCGTGGCGCAACGCTGGCCAGTGGTGCAAAATCCGTACGCATCCATGGGCGCGACGTGGAGGTCAATGCCGAGATTGTGCAGTTGCAGTCGGCCTCAGCCCACGCCGATGCCAGCCAATTGCTACAGTGGCTGCGCAGCATGCCAGCACGCCCGGACCAGATCTATGTCGTGCACGGTGATATGTCGGCGTCCGACGTCCTGCGCGCGCGCATCGAACATGACTTGGGCTGGCGAGCCCTCGTGCCAGAGCATGGGTCAACTTGGCCCTGCTAGGGCCGCCACAGCGCAAGCGCAGTCATGCAGGCTCGTCGAATCCGATATAGCTGACGAAATTCTTGTTGTCCTCGCGGACGGACTTCACCGTGTTGGCTATGAAACTGTCATCGGGGTAGCCCATAGCAATGCAGATCATGATATTTTGGTCATCCGGGATGCAAGCATGCTTACGCACAACACTCGATTGCATGATGCCTTGCCCGTTGATGACACAACCAAGACCATGCTCCCATGCCGCCAGGACAATGGCATGTGAAAGAGCTCCCAGATCGAAGTGGCTGATGGCGGCGGGCTCAAGATACTTGTCGTAGGTCAGGACCAACGACACCGGTGCGTCAAACTGGCGAAAACCGCGCATCACCCAGTCGGTGCGTCGTTCCTTGTCGTCACGCGCAATGCCCATGGCCTCAAATAGTTGAACCGCGACATCAACCTGCCGCTTGCGATGTATACCTTCATATGCCTCCTTCATGGGGAAATCACGTCGCGGCGGAACTCCGGCAACCATGTTCTCGGTATTGCCTTTACGGATGCGATCAAGCGGTGCGCCCGTCACCACGTGCACATGCCAGGGCTGGGTGTTCATCGACGATGGCGCCCACTTGGCCACCTCGATAATTTGATCGATAACCTCGCGAGGGACAGGCTTCGCCATGTAGCCACGAACGCTCTTTCGAGCCTTGATCAGTTCCGAAAAATCCATAAGGCTACTCTCAGTTAATGGGTCCTATAACGACCCGGGCAGTCCAGGCAAGGCAAAATGCGGGCATGCCAATCCCAATCTACCTGACCGCTGCTTTTTACAAATTCGTTGAACTTGCCGACTTCGAAGACCGCAAGGAACCCCTACTGGCATTTTGCCAGCAGCACGGCGTCAAGGGTACCATCCTGCTGGCACGAGAAGGTATCAACAGTACCATTGCGGGTGCAGCCGATGACGTCCACGCTGTTCTGTCTTATCTGCGCAGCGACCCCCTTTTATCGGACCTGCAACACAAAGAAGCCTTTTCCGACCGTGCGCCATTCAACCGCATGAAAGTGCACTTGAAACGCGAGATCGTCACCATGGGTGTGCCCGGCGTCGACCCAACCCGGATGGCCGGCACCTACGTGAAGCCTGAAGACTGGAACGATCTGATCAGCGCCCCCGACGTCGTGCTAGTCGACACCCGCAACGACTACGAGGTGGCCATCGGCACCTTCACCGGGGCCATCGACCCGCTTATCAAGACATTTTCTGAACTGCCGACCTGGATACAACAGGCCGAACAACTCCGCTCAAGCTCCGGCAAAAAACCCAAGGTCGCGATGTTTTGTACGGGTGGTATTCGCTGCGAGAAGTCCACCGCCTACCTGCGCGCACAGGGCTTTGACGAGGTCTACCACCTGGAGGGTGGCATCCTGAAGTATCTGGAAACCGTGCCGCCTGAACAAAGCCAGTGGCAGGGAACGTGCTTTGTGTTTGACGAGCGCGTTTCGGTGGACCACGGTCTGGTCCAGGGCACGCACAAGCTGTGCCGCGGTTGCCGCATGCCACTGGAAGACGGTGCACAGGAGTCGCCGATGTTTGAACCCGGCGTCAGTTGTCCACGCTGTCATGCCACAACCAGCGAAACCCAAAAAAGGCGGGCACGCGAGCGTCAACGTCAGTGGGAGTTGACCAAGGCGCGCGACACACTCGCCACGCCTCCTCTTCAACGCTCTGTTATTTGAAGCCGCACGCGGGCAGCAGCGTATTGGCGCTTGAGTTGCGCTACGAAATCGGCAGTGGTTTGTATCTTGTTGACTGCGCCGATGCCTTGCCCGCAGCCCCAAATTTCCTTCCAGGCCTTGGCCGAGTTGCCGCCAAAATTCATCTTGCTAGGGTCGCTCTCCGGCAGATTCGCGGGATCCAGGCCGGCCGCGCGGATGCTGGGCGCCAGGTAGTTGCCGTGCACGCCGGTAAACAGGTTGCTGTAAACAATCTCATCCGAGTTACTGTCCACAATGGCTTGCTTGTACGCATCGCTGGCACGGGCCTCTTCAGTCGCTATAAAAGCCGAGCCAATGTAGGCAAAATCTGCACCACAAGCCTGCGCGGCCAGCACCGCATCGCCCGTAGCAATGGAGCCACTTAAGGCGATAGGGCCCTCAAACCACTGGCGAATCTCTTGCACCAGTGCAAACGGGCTCTTGACCCCAGCGTGCCCTCCCGCACCAGCGGCCACGGCTATCAGCCCGTCAGCGCCCTTCTCGATGGCCTTGTGGGCGTGCTTGTTATTGATCACGTCATGCAGCACCACACCGCCATAGCTGTGGGCTGCGGCGTTGATGTCCTCGCGCGCACCCAGGCTGGTGATGATGATGGGCACCTTGTATTTGACGCACATCGCCATGTCGTGCTCCAGGCGGTCATTACTCTTGTGCACGATCTGGTTGATGGCAAACGGAGCGGCAGGCTTGTCCGGATTGGCTGCGTTGTAGGCCGCCAACGTCTCGGTGATTTCAATCAACCACTCCTCCAACTGCTCGGCCGGGCGGGCATTGAGCGCGGGCATGGAGCCCACTACCCCGGCAATGCACTGCGCAATCACCAGCTTGGGCGTGCTGATAATGAACAGTGGCGAGCCGATGACCGGAAACGGCAATCGGTCCAAGGGTGCGGGAAGTTTCGACATGCTCAGAATGCCTCCAGCGCAAGTGCCGTGACGCACTCTGCACCTTCCACAATGCTGTCTCGCAAGCCGGGCGCTTTGGTCAACAGGTGGTCCGCATAGAAGCGTGCGGTGATGATCTTGGCCTGCATGAAGGCCACGTCAGTGCCTGCAGTAATCTGCTCTTGCGCCACCAGCATGGCACGAGCCATTTGCCAGCCTGCCATCACATTGCCAGCCAGCATCAAGTAGGGCACGCTGCCCGCAAACACCGCGTTGGGGCTGGCCTTGGTGTTGC
>JAIPDC010000005.1 GCA_021737865.1 Rhodoferax sp. | reverse complement strand
CTTAGAAGGCTGATGCTCTATCCGACTGAGCTACGGGCACAAAGCATAAAGGCCCCAAAGTTCGTCACTTCAGGGCCTTTGTTGTAATAAGTGGTCGGGGCGAAAGGATTCGAACCTTCGACCCTCTGGTCCCAAACCAGATGCGCTACCAGGCTGCGCTACGCCCCGACAGCTGGTATTCTAACCGCATGAGCGGCGTGTCTTTTCCATGGGAATATTTTTTTCCTTTCAATTCATCATAAGTAGCCACCCAGACACATGCCAATAAAGAAGTTGCCATTGCCATGGCTGGAATCTGGTGGCACTTTTCCTCCGGTGGACAGCGCATGGGACTCGAACTCTGAGGCGCCCGGACTGCTTGCCGCCGGCGGGGACCTGAGCGTCGGTACGCTGCTGCGCGCTTACGGCAGCGGCATTTTTCCGTGGTTCAGCGAAGGCCAACCCATTCTTTGGTGGAGTCCGGACCCACGCATGGTGTTAAGCACACAGAATTTCCGGCTGCACCGATCACTGCGGCAGGCATTGACCCGCTTTACCCGCAGCGCCGATTGCGAAATACGTTTTGATACGGCCTTTTCAGATGTCATTGCCGCGTGTGCCAGTTCACGGCGACACGGCCAAGACGGAACGTGGATCCTGCCGCCCATGGTCGATGCCTACTGCCGGCTTCACCAAGCGGGGCACGCGCACAGCGTGGAAACCTGGGTCGACGGAAAACTGGTCGGAGGCCTCTATTGCGTGGCCATCGGCGGGGCTGTTTTTGGTGAATCCATGTTTACCCATATTCCAGATGCATCCAAAATTGCATTGGCCGCGCTGGTCGGATTTTGTCGTGAACATGGTATTGCATCGATTGATTGCCAGCAGAACACATCCCATTTGGCCTCTCTTGGAGCACGAGAAATGCCCCGCAAAGTCTTTTTGCAGCATATCGAGCGGGCACAACTGGAGCCCCCCATCAATTGGTACTTTAGCGCCCTATACTGGAATCACATTTTGTCTGCCTGATACACCCAACGTGACAGACCTCAACGACTTTCCAATACAAACACTGCAGTTCTACGCAACGGCTCCCTACGACTGCAGTTACTTGCCCAAAAGGCTGGCGCGCTCACAAGTTGCGACACCAAGCCATCTGATTGACAACGCAGCCTACTCCGAGCTGGTAAGCAAGGGGTTTCGTCGAAGCGGCATGTTTACGTATCGCCCGTATTGTGATTGTTGCAACGCCTGCACACCGCTGCGGGTTTTAAGCGAACAATTCAAGCCCAATCGCAGTCAGCGCCGTGCCTGGACACGCCACCATGGGCTGTCGGTGCGGGTACTCGAACTCGGCTTTGTCGATGAGCACTACGCCCTCTACCTGCGCTACCAAAACAGTCGCCATGCCGGTGGCGGCATGGACGAGGACAGCGTTGACCAGTACACCCAATTCTTGTTGCAAAGTCGGGTGAATTCCAGACTGGTCGAGTTTCGTGAAACCGCCCCTGATGGAACCCCTGGTGCACTAAAAATGGTTTCCATTCTGGATGTGCTGGATGACGGCCTTTCCGCTGTTTACACCTTCTTTGAGCCCAATGAATCCGGCAGTTTCGGGACATTCAATGTGCTGTGGCAAATTCAGCAGGCAAATCGTTTGGGGCTTGCCTATGTGTACTTGGGATACTGGATTCAGGACAGCCCGAAAATGAGCTACAAAGCGCGATTTGCCCCGATGCAGATATTGTCGAATGGGCAGTGGTGCGGACCTGATGCGGTGATGGCACAGCCTGGTCACGAAGCAGACGCAGACACGGTATAAGATGAAAGATTACAGAACCACCATGACAAAGCAAAAAGCCGACATCCTCGTCAAACCAACTGTTCAGGTTATTGAGCGAATGTTTACGCTGATCGATGTGCTCGCGTCCCGCGAAGACTCCATCAGCCTCAAAGATATCAGCGAGAAGGCGGGGCTTCATCCGTCGACGGCGCACCGCATACTGAACGATCTCGCCACTGGCCGCTTCGTCGACAGGACACAGCCCGGTAGCTACAGGCTTGGTATGCGACTTCTGGAACTGGGAAATCTGGTCAAGGGGCGTCTAAACGTCCGGGATGCGGCTGTGGCACCCATGCGCGAACTCCACAAGCTGACACAACAACCCGTCAATTTGAGTGTTCGCCAAGGAGACGAAATTGTGTACATAGAACGGGCATTCAGCGAACGCTCTGGAATGCAGGTGGTGCGTGCCATTGGTGGACGTGCCCCGTTGCATCTCACGTCCGTCGGCAAGCTATTTCTGGCCGCAGATGACCCACAAAGAACCCGCGCATACGCATCACGCACGGGACTGCAAGGTCATACCAAAAACAGCATCACGGAGCTGGATGCACTGGAGCGCGAACTATCAAAGGTGCGGCAGTATGGTCAGGCCAGCGACAACGAAGAACTGGAACTCGGGGTGCGCTGCATGGCAGCAGGAATTTACGATGACCAGGATCGCCTGGTGGCTGGGCTGTCGATATCGGCGCCATCCGATCGCCTTGAAGAGACCTGGTTACCCAAGCTCAAGGAGACTGCACGCCAAATCTCAGAATCACTGGGACACAAGCTGAGCCAAGCTTAGTGTCAGAGAAGGGGTCAATTGACGGCAACGCGCTGATCGTCAACAGCCCTGGCCACCGGAACGGTCTTTGAGGCAGGCGTCGGAATTGACTCCACCCAACGTTTGACACGCTCGGCATCCGCAATTCGGCTGAGCTTCCCAGCAGAATCCAAAAACACCATGATGAGCTTTCGTCCAGCGACTTTGGCTTGCATAACCAAACACTGCCCGGCTTCAGAGATGTAGCCGGTCTTTTGAAGGCCAATATCCCATGCCGGATTTTTTACCAAACGGTTGGTGTTGTTGTATTGCAAAGTGCGATGACCCACGGCGACCTGGTGCCCAGTCGAAGTCGAAAATTCTCGCAACAGCGCATCGCCTGAAGCAAAACCGACTAGCGTTGCCAAATCCAGGGCACTAGACTGATTCTTGCTGGACAGGCCTGTCGGCTCAACGTAGCTGGTGTCCATCATCCCAAGTGCTTTTGCCCTGGCATTCATCAAACCGACGAATACCGGCAATCCACCGGGATAACTGCGGCCCAAAGCATTCGCTGCACGGTTTTCGCTGGCCATCAGTGCCAAATGGAGTAACTCGCCCCGGCTCAGTTCGGTACCTACACGCAAGCGCGAAGAACTTCCTTTTTCGGTGTCGACATCGTCCTGACTGATCGTGATCATTTCATCCATTGGAAGCTTGGCTTCACTGATCAGCAAGCCCGTCATCAATTTTGTTATGGACGCAATGGGAAGAACCGCGAATTCATTCTTGCGAAAAAGGACCTCATGGGTATCCTGATCAACCACAAAGGCCACACTGGATTTCAGTGCCAAGGCATCATGCGCGCCATGCAGTCCAGCCAGTTGACCATATGACGGCACCTTTGGAACCGCGACCGCCCTGACAACCGCCTGCTTTTTAACTACTTTCGCCTTAACAACGGGTCGTTTACTGTCGTGACTGGCGCTTGCAGCCACTCGTTGGGTCCCCGCAGCCTGGGCTGGCATGACGACCAAGGTGGAAAAAACGGCAAAAATGCCTGCCCGTAGCAAGATTCGTTTCATGTTGTATCCCATCAGCACTGCACGGTGATTGAAAAAATCGGCCCAGTGAAATGCCAGCAAGCGGGAGTGTAAACAAAAAAGTTGCGCAAGATCAACTACTTGCGCCCCAATCTTAAAGATATCAGTCGGTTTTCAGAGAAATTCCCCGGGTTAACCCTGTGCCGCCACCCGATCAGCCTTGCTGTGCAGCTTGTTGAGCGCGCTCAAATAGGCCTTGGCCGATGCGACCACGATGTCAGGGTCTGATCCCACACCGTTCACAACGCGTCCGCTGTTTTGTAGCCGAACGGTTACTTCTCCTTGGCTTTCGGTCGAACCACTGATCGCGTTGACAGAGTACAGCACCATTTCTGCGCCACTTTTTACATGGGTTTCAATGGCTTTGAGCGACGCATCTACCGGACCATTTCCGTCTGACTCCCCCTTGACCTCTTTGCCATCGACTGTAAAAACAATCGTAGCCATAGGGCGCTCACCGGTCTCGCTGTGCTGCGACAGAGAAACAAAACCGTACTGCTCTTTCACATGGCTCACACTTTCATCGCTGACGAGCGCCAAAATATCTTCATCAAATATTTCGCTCTTGCGATCAGCCAGTTCCTTGAACCGGGCAAATGCGGCGTTGATATCAGCCTCACTCTCCATTTGCACGCCAAGCTCCAGCAAGCGTTGCTTGAATGCATTGCGCCCGCTCAGTTTTCCGAGAACAATTTTGTTAGCGGTCCAGCCCACATCTTCGGCGCGCATGATTTCATACGTGTCGCGCGCCTTCAGCACGCCATCCTGGTGAATGCCTGATGCGTGTGCAAATGCATTTGCACCAACGACCGCTTTGTTGGGTTGAACCACAAAACCAGTCGTTTGACTCACCATCCGGCTGGCGGCAAGAATGTGACGTGTGTCGATGCCGAGATCGAGGTTGAAATAGTCCTTACGGGTTTTTACAGCCATAACGACTTCTTCGAGGCTGCAGTTGCCTGCTCGCTCACCCAAGCCATTGATCGTGCACTCCACCTGCCGGGCACCGCCAATTTTTACACCCGCCAACGAATTGGCGACGGCCATGCCCAAATCATTGTGACAATGCACGGACCAGACCGCTTTGTCAGAATTAGGAATGCGTTCCCTCAGTGTCTTGATGAAATTCCCATAAAGCTCCGGGATCGCATAACCAACGGTGTCGGGCACATTGATGGTGGTTGCGCCTTCGTTAATGACTGCTTCAATCACACGGCACAAAAAGTCAACATCGCTTCGATAGCCATCTTCTGGACTGAATTCAATATCGTCCACCAGATTGCGCGCAAAACGAACGGATTGCTTTGCCTGCTCAAACACCTGGTCTGGGGTCATGCGCAGCTTCTTTTCCATGTGCAAAGCAGATGTCGCTATAAACGTGTGAATACGCGCGCGATTGGCGCCCTTCAGGGCTTCAGCTGCACGGGAGATGTCCCGGTCATTTGCACGTGACAGTGAGCAAATCGTTGCGTCTTTGATGCTGTTGGCAATGAGTTGAACCGCTTCAAAATCACCATTTGAACTGGCGGCAAAGCCGGCTTCGATGACGTCCACCTTCAAGCGCTCAAGTTGACGTGCAATACGCAGCTTCTCGTCGCGGGTCATGGACGCCCCGGGGGACTGCTCGCCATCACGCAAAGTGGTGTCGAAAATGATAAGTTTGTCAGCCATCGAATTACTCCTTTTGATCTTCAAAAACCCGCAACCTGTATTTTCCAGTCCAAAGCAAAAAGGCCCGTTGCGAGTGCTAACGGGCCTTTTTGGATTCAGTGCGTGCGCTACTTCTTCCGCCCGTGGTGGCGTAGGAACAATAGCGATAGTGCAAAGAAATTCATGTGTTCAATGTACCACAAGATGGTCGATGTGCCCTTTGGCAGGCCTGTTACTTGTGTAAACCACGCTCTTCCGGTTCATCCGTTGACGTGCTGATCAAACTGGTCTGAACACCTTTGACCTTACGCCAACCATAAATCGCATACCCGCTGAGACCATAAATCACAAACACACCAAACATCACAGTAGGTGGATCGATATTGATCACCGCAATACCCAGAGCAATCATCACAATCACCGCAAAGGGCACGCTGCGCTTCATGCTCACATCCTTAAAACTGTAAAACGGCACATTCGTCACCATGGTCAATCCGGCATACAGTGCAACAACAAACATTGGCCACGTAACATCAGCGCCCCTCCAGCCCAGGTCGGTGCACAGCCAAATGAAACCGGCCACCAGCGCCGCTGCCGCTGGCGACGGCAACCCCTGAAAATACCGCTTGTCCACCACCGCCGTATTCACATTGAATCGTGCCAGACGCAAGGCAGCGCAGGCACAGTAGACAAAAGCGGCAAACCAGCCCCAACGTCCCAGTTCTTTAAGTGACCAGACATAAGAAATCAAGGCCGGGGCCGCCCCGAAAGAAACCATGTCTGACAATGAATCCATCTGCTCCCCAAAGGCACTCTGGGTGTTGGTCATGCGTGCGACACGCCCGTCAAGGCTATCCAGAACCATCGAGCAAAACACACCCACCGCCGCCAAATCAAACCGTCCATTGATGGCCATAACGATGGCGTAAAAACCACCAAACAAGGCGGCCAGGGTGAAGAGGTTGGGCAACACATATATACCCTTGCGCCGCTTGCGAACAACTACATCGGTACTGTCAGTACTTGCGGAATCGGAACCATCGTGCATAAATTCTCCTTGCTTGGTCAGTGACGCCAGAACTTGAATCAAGCGCTGAACAGTGCTTCCACGAGTCATCGGAGTGAGTGTAAGCCAGTCAATGAGCACACTATCGATCGACCGCCAACCCAAACAACAAAGGCCACCGAAGTGGCCTTTGTCCATCCGTCATACGGAAATTAGTTGCGTGTCTGGTCGACCAACTTGTTCTTGGCAATCCAAGGCATCATGGCGCGCAATTGACCGCCAACCTTCTCGATCGAGTGGTCAGCAGTGTTGCGACGACGCGCCGTCATGCTTGGGTAGTTCAATCGGCCTTCCTGAATGAACATCTTGGCGTACTCGCCGTTCTGGATTCTCTTCAATGCATTGCGCATGGCAGCACGAGACTGGTCGTTGATGACTTCAGGGCCGGTCACATACTCACCGTACTCCGCGTTGTTGGAGATGGAGTAGTTCATGTTGGCGATGCCGCCTTCATAGATCAGGTCGACGATGAGCTTGAGTTCGTGCAGACACTCAAAATATGCCATCTCTGGCGCATAACCACCTTCAACCAAGGTCTCGTAACCCATCTTGATCAGTTCGACAGCACCGCCGCACAACACGGCCTGCTCGCCAAACAAATCAGTCTCGGTTTCTTCCTTGAAATTGGTTTCAATGATGCCGGCCTTGCCACCACCATTGGCCATCGCATACGACAACGCCAGATCACGGGCTTTGCCAGACCGGTCCTGGTGAATGGCCACCAGATGGGGTACACCGCCACCTTGCGTGTAGGTGTTGCGCACCGTGTGACCAGGCGCCTTGGGGGCCACCATCCATACGTCCAGATCGGCACGGGGGACGACCTGGTTGTAATGCACGTTAAAGCCATGAGCGAAGACCAGGGAAGCACCTTGCTTCAGGTGGGACTCGATTTCTGTGTACACGCCAGCAATGTTTTCGTCAGGCAACAAAATCATTACCACGTCTGCGCAAGCAACCGCCTCGTTCACTTCTGCAACTTTGAGACCCGCCTTGGCGACCTTGTCCCACGACGCACCGCCCTTGCGCAGACCCACCACGACCTTGACGCCGCTGTCGTTCAAATTTTGCGCGTGTGCATGGCCCTGGCTGCCATAACCAATGATGGCTACGGTTTTACCCTTGATCAGACTCAGGTCACAGTCCTTGTCGTAAAAAACTTTCATTTATTCTCCGAGATAAATAGTGGCGACAAGCGCCCGGTTACAAAAAATACCCCAACGCAGGGCAGGCGGTAAACACTGGTTTCAAACTCGCAAAATGCGCTCGCCACGGCCGATGCCGCTGGAGCCCGTGCGCACGGTTTCCAGAATAGCCGCCCTCTCAAGCGCCTCCAGGAACGCGTCATTTTTGGACTGATCGCCGGTCAGCTCAATGGTGTAGCTCTTGTCTGTCACGTCAATGATGCGACCACGAAAAATATCCACCATACGCTTCATTTCTTCGCGCTCCTTGCCCACGGCACGCACCTTGACCATCATGAGCTCGCGCTCAATGTAAGAGCCTTCAGTCAAATCGACAACTTTGACAACCTCGATCAATCGGTTCAGGTGCTTGGTGATTTGTTCAATCACGTCATCTGACCCAGTGGTCTGGATGGTCATGCGAGACAGGCTTGGGTCCTCCGTGGGAGCCACCGTCAGCGACTCAATGTTGTAGCCGCGAGCGGAAAATAATCCAACCACACGGGAAAGAGCACCAGGCTCGTTTTCCAGCAATACTGCAATGATATGTTTCATATAAACAGATTCCTCTTTTCGTTGCCCTCCCCCTGCTGCGGTAACAGCAGGGCTTGGCAGACAATAGATTCGTCAATAAAAGTTCTATAAATCGGCGCTTAGAGGTCTTCCGACCCCAGAAGCATTTCGGTAATTCCCTTGCCGGCTTGCACCATGGGGAACACGTTTTCGGTCGGATCGGTACGAAAGTCCATGAATACCGTTCGGTCCTTGAGCTTGCGTGCTTCGCGCAGCGCCGGCTCCACGTCCTGCGGCTTTTCAATCAGCATACCCACGTGACCATAAGCCTCAGCCAATTTGACAAAGTTAGGCAACGCGTCCATGTAGCTGTGACTGTAGCGGCCTTCGTATTCGACCTCTTGCCACTGCCGCACCATTCCCAGATAGCGATTATTCAGTGACACAATTTTTATGGGCGTGTTGTATTGCAGACAGGTTGAGAGTTCCTGAATGCACATCTGCACCGAACCCTCGCCAGTAATGCAGAAAACCTCGCTATCTGGCTTTGCCAACTTGATGCCCATGGCGTATGGAATGCCAACACCCATTGTTCCAAGGCCACCGGAGTTGATCCACCTGCGGGGTTCATCAAACTTGTAGTACTGCGCTGCCCACATTTGGTGCTGCCCGACATCGGAAGTAATGTAGGTATCAGCGTCCTTTGTCATGTTCCACAGCGTCTCAACCACATATTGCGGCTTGATCACATCGCCCTTGCCCATGCTGTACTTCATGCAATCGCGCTTGCGCCAGCCATCAATCGTTTCCCACCATGCACCCAGGGCTTCCGCATCAGGCTTGACTGCGCCCTCCTTGATCATGGCGATCATTTCACTCAGCACGTCCTTGACATCACCGACGATCGGGATATCAACCTTCACGCGCTTGGAGATGCTGGATGGATCGATGTCGATATGGATGATCTTGCGCTCGTTTTGCGCAAAATGCTTGGGGTTGCCGATGACGCGGTCATCAAACCGTGCGCCGACTGCCAACAAGACATCGCAGTTCTGCATCGTATTGTTGGCCTCCACCGTGCCGTGCATTCCCAGCATGCCCAAAAATTTGCGGTCACTGGCTGGATATGCACCTAGCCCCATCAGGGTATTGGTGCACGGATAACCCAACATATCCACCAATGTGCGCAATTCGGCTGAGGCATTGCTCAACAACACACCTCCACCGGTATAGATATAGGGCCGCTTGGCAGCCAGCAACAACTGCAAGGCCTTTCGAATCTGACCACCGTGGCCCTTGCGAACCGGGTTGTACGACCGCATTTCGATTGAAGCGGGATAACCGGTGTAGGGCACCTTTTTGAAAGATACATCCTTCGGGATATCGACCAAAACAGGGCCGGGTCGTCCACTACGGGCAATGTGAAATGCCTTCTTCAGGGTCACAGCCAGGTCACGGGCATCCTTGACCAAAAAATTGTGCTTGACAATGGGGCGGGTAATACCGACCGCATCACACTCCTGAAAAGCATCCATGCCAATCGCGTGCGTTGGCACCTGGCCCGAGATGATGACCATCGGAATGCTATCCATGTAGGCGGTTGCAATTCCGGTCACCGCATTGGTAACGCCTGGTCCGGAAGTGACAAGCGCAACACCAACGTCACCGGTAGCCCGCGCATAGCCGTCTGCGGCATGCACTGCAGCCTGTTCGTGGCGGACCAGCACATGCTGGATCGTGTCCTGCTTGTAAAAAGCGTCATAAATATGCAATACCGCACCGCCAGGGTAGCCCCAGATGTACTTGACGCCTTCAGCTTGAAGCGCCTTGACCAGAACTTCTGCTCCACGCAACTCTTGTGAGCCCGATGCAGATACTGACGACTTGCTTGTATTGGATGCAACCGATGCCGAAGCGATTTCAGCTTTTGAAATTTCCATGATGAACCTTTGTGATTTTCTCTAACGAAAAACCTTGGGTGCCCCTTCGCAAACACTTGTGGAGTCGCGTCGAAACTTAGGATTTAGGCCATGGGCACATTGAATGCTGCGCCGGACCAAAACCCGTTTGCCTTTGAATGCAGCGAGGATTATCGCACCGCAGCAATGAGTTTTAAAACTTCCGGTCGAAATCTTGTTAATCCCGGTGCGATAATCACGGTTACCCCACAGAAAACCATCTTCTTTGGACGGTCGGGCACTCACCCATTATTCTATTTTTCCAGTTTTCACACTTGGCAACCGAAAGCGAACTGTCCGATTTTCTGAAGAGTGTTGAAAAACGCGCCTTCAAACGGTCTGTTTATCACGTTCGCAACGATGAGTCGGCGCTGGATATCGTCCAGGACAGCATGATGAAGTTGGCAGAGCACTATGGGCACAAACCGGTCGAAGAATTGCCCATGCTGTTTCAACGCATCCTGTCCAATTGCACACTGGATTGGTTTCGGCGCCAAAAAACACAAAAAGCCCTGTTTTCGACGATGAGTGACTTTGACAATGGCAGTGAAGACGACGGCTTCGACCTATTGGAAACCCTGCATGCATCAAACAATGGGGAACAAAACGAGAGCGCCGAGACTCAGACCGAACGGGCACAGACCTTGCGTGAGATTGAAATTGAGGTTCAACAACTACCGGCGCGTCAACGGGAAGCCTTTTTGATGCGTTATTGGGAAGATATGGATGTGGCTGAAACGGCTGCGGCTATGGGTTGCTCACAAGGCAGCGTCAAAACGCACTGTTCAAGGGCAGTCCAGGCTTTGGGAAAAGCCTTGAGTGCAAAAGGATTACGACTATGAATACACAAGACACCATTTCAGGCGAAAGCTATCAGGACCGGTTCGGGCGCAAAATTGCTGCGCGCCTGTCCGAGTCAACCCAAAACCTGCCCAGCGACATCTCCGAACGGCTAAAGGCTGCCCGCATGCAGGCATTGTCCAAGCGAAAAGTTATCAAATTGGAGACGGCATCCAGCATCAATTTGAACGGTGGTGCTGCAACCCTCAATGGCGGTGACTGGGGAAACAGTCTCTGGACCCGATTGGGTTCGTTCATTCCCCTTATCGCGCTGATTGCCGGGCTTTTGACCATTGCCATTATTCAGGAACAGCGCCGAGCCGATGAACTGGCCGAAGTTGACGTTGAGTTGTTGGCGGATGATTTGCCGCCGGCGGCCTATACCGACCCCGGCTTTATTCATTTTCTGACTACGAACCGCCGCGATTAATGCCTGCATTGGAACCTATGCAGTTCACCGCCTCATTGACACGTTTTCATCTGCGCAAAGCAAAACTCCGTTTGGGGTCCGTTGCGCGTTGTGGCACGCTTTGCTTGGTCGTGGCACTGTCTTGCATTGCCTGTTCACCACAGACTGCTGGCCCAAACACCCCGGTCGCCGGCACAGCGCCAAAGGCCTCCGCACCCGTGCCGGTGGTCGTGCAGTCTGGTCCGCGCTGGCAAGAACTAACAAAATCCCAACGTCTGATACTTCAACCGCTGGCCTCAACCTGGGACTCGCTTACCGGTGCGCATAAAAACAAATGGATCGCCGTCGCGCAGACCTACCCCTCGCGCCCTGAGGCTGAACAGAAAAAAATGCAGGACCGAATGGTCGAGTGGGCTGCACTTACCCCGGTCGACCGCGAGCGCGCCCGCCTGAATTTCGCGGAGACAAAAAAAATACCGCCGTCCGACAGGGCTGCTGAATGGGAGGCCTATCAAGGCCTTAGCCTCCAGGAGAAGCAAAAACTGGCCTCAAAGGGAAGCGCAAGACCCGCTGGAGCAGCGATTGCCGTCACACCCGTGGCACCCAACAAGTTGACACCAGTCCCCGTAACACGGCACACCGCAATGCAAGATAACGATGCAACCGTGCCAAAACCCAATCTCAACCCCAACACGTTGCTACCGGCCGCACCGACCCCTATTTCGACCCCGGTGCCAACAGAGACTGCGCCATCAGAACCGCCCGCTGGTGTACCCCCCGCGCCCGTCGCGAGCGCACCCGTCAGCTAAGCGGAGCCATTGCTGACAAGAGGCTCCTGCAACCGCATGGGTGCCATGACCGGCCCGCCTACAATCCCCTGCGATTGTTCCCATCCTCCACTATGCAAACAGAGTTGCCCCCTCCCGGTTTATGGCGCCGTATGGCCTGCTGGCTTTACGAGGGTATGTTGCTTTTCGGCGTTGCCTTCCTCTCGGGTTACCTGTTCAGCACGCTGAGCCAATCGCGCAACGCGATGGACAACCGCCACACGCTGCAAGCCTTCCTGTTTGTCATTTTTGGCATTTATTTTGTGTGGTTTTGGGCCAAAGGACAGACCTTGGCCATGAAGACATGGCACATCCGTGTGGTCGACCGTGATGGCCAAGCCATCACACAACTGCGCGCACTGAGCCGCTACGCTCTGAGTTGGATATGGTTCCTGCCTCCGCTGATTGCGATATCGCCATTTCAACTGACCGGTGGTGAATCGGCAGTGATCATCATCGGCTGGGTCATCGTCTGGGCATTGCTGAGCCGCTTTCACCCGCAAGGTCAGTTCTGGCACGATGCGCTAGCCGGTACGCGCCTGGTATCCTCGCAACCCCTCAGCCGATGAGGCCATTGATCTGTGACGCACCCCTCTGAGACCAATCCAGCCAACCCGCAAAAAGCACGCAAAGGCTTGAGTCGCATGTGGCACGCCACCGGCTACTCGGTGGCAGGGCTGCGCGCTGGTTGGGGAGAAACAGCATTCCGCCAGGAAGCACTGGCAGCCATGTTGATGATTCCCGCAGCGTTCTGGCTGGGGCGCAATTGGGTCGAAGTCGCTCTGTTGTGCGCCAGCGTTGTCTTTGTCATGGTTGTGGAACTGCTGAACACGGCGATTGAAACCGCGATTGACCGCATCGGACCAGAGTGGCACGACCTGTCCAAACGCGCAAAGGACATGGGCAGCGCGGCGGTTCTGCTGAGCCTGCTGTTGTGTATGGGGGTCTGGGCGGCAGCGGTGTACTACCGCCTCTGACTACACTGCGGATTCGTCCTGCTCGCCCGTGCGAATACGCACCACCCGCTCCACACTGGTCACAAAAATCTTGCCATCCCCAATCTTGCCCGTGTGCGCGGCTTTGACGATAGCATCCACGCAGCGGTCCACATCTTCGGTCTTGACAACCACTTCAACCTTGACTTTTGGCAAAAAGTCGACCACATACTCCGCTCCGCGATACAGCTCGGTATGGCCCTTTTGACGGCCGAAACCCTTGACTTCAGTTACCGTCAAGCCGGTCACTCCACATTCAGCCAGTGCCTCGCGCACTTCTTCGAGTTTGAACGGTTTAACGATGGCAGTAATTTGTTTCATATGACTCCTTCTATTCAGTTGAGGACAGAGCTTCGCTTCGCTCCGGTCTGCCCCGCAAGGCTCAGGCCCGAAATTGATTGGTTATAGGATAACGCCAATCCTTGCCAAAACTGCGGTGGGTTACGCGAATCCCTACCGGCGACTGCCGGCGCTTGTATTCATTGAGTTTGATCAGGCGCGTCACCCTCTCCACATCGGCACGCTCAAATCCGGCCGCCACGATGGTTTCTATGCTCTGGTCATTCTCCATGTAGCGGTCGACGATGGCATCCAGCACTTCATAGGACGGCAGGCTGTCCTGGTCTTTTTGGTCTGGTCGCAGCTCGGCACTCGGTGGGCGGGTGATGATGCGTTCCGGTATCGGGCAAGAGCCCGTGCCATAAGGGTCATTCGCATTGCGCCAGCGCGCCATCTTGAAGACCAGCGTCTTGGCCAGGTCCTTGATGACCGCAAAGCCACCGGCCATATCACCGTACAGCGTGCAGTAGCCGGTTGCCATCTCTGACTTGTTGCCGGTGGTCAGCACGATGCTGCCAAACTTATTGGACAACGCCATCAAGAGCGTGCCGCGGATACGTGCCTGGATATTTTCTTCGGTCGTGTCTTCTGCCAAGCCCGCAAACTCAGTGGCCAACGAGGCCTTGAAAGCCTCAAACTGGGGCACGATGGAGATTTCGTTGTAGCGCACGCCCATGCGCTGCGCCATCTCGCGGGCGTCCAGCCAGCTGATGTCGGCCGTGTAGGGCGAGGGCATCATGACCGCACGGATTTTGTCCGCACCCAAGGCGTCTACGGCAATCGCCAACACCAAGGCCGAGTCGATGCCGCCGGAAAGCCCCAAAATCGCGCCCGGAAAGCCATTTTTTCCGACGTAATCGCGCACGCCCAGCACCAGCGCATCCCACAGGTCCTGCTCCGGTGTGCGGACCGGTTCCACGTTTGCTACTATATTTATAGCTGCCTGCGCATATTCCACAAGGGCTACAAAGCTATTTTCCTTGAAACTGGGGGCTCGACCAGCAACCGTTCCATCTGCATTCAGCGCAAACGAGTGGCCCTCAAACACCACCTCATCCTGGCCACCCACAAGGTGCGCATAAACCAGCGGCAGTCCGGTCTCACGGACCCGCAGGCGCATCATTTCCTCGCGCTCATAGCCTTTGCCTACATGAAATGGCGAAGCATTGATCACCGCCAGCATCTGCGCCCCAGCCGCGAGGGCCTGGCGGGCCGGTTCTTCAAACCAGGCGTCTTCGCAAATCAACAATCCTACGCGGACCCGCGCTCCCTCGTCGCCCGCCTCAAACACGCATACACCGCTGCCGGGTGTGAAGTAGCGACGCTCGTCAAACACCTGGTAATTGGGCAGTTCCCGCTTGGCATAGGTAGCCACAACCTGGCCTTCGCGCAGCACACTGGCCGCATTGAAGCGGTTTTGCACCGCCACCGAACGCGTGCGACTGTCGCCGCCACTGGGGTGCCCCACCACCACCGACAGATCCTTTAACCCGGCCAGCGCATGGGCCACTGTTTTCACGGCATCATCACAGGCATGGATAAAGGCCGGACGCAGGAAAAGATCTTCGGCGGCATAGCCACAAATCGACAATTCGGGGGTGAGCACCAACCGGGCCCCACTGGCATACGCATCCGTGGCGGCGTTGATGATCTTTTGCGCATTGCCCTGCAGATCACCCACAATGAAATTGAGTTGCGCAACACACAGTTTGAGAGTCATGAAACAGGTATTTTTCGTTAATCACGGCCTCAACGGGCCAAAACCTGCGCACGGGGTACGCCTTGTCTGAGGATTATGTCATCCGGCTGGCAAACTCACCGCTGGAAGTGGATGCCGTCGCCTGGGACGCCCTGCTGCTAACCCAGCCCAACCCCAGTCCCTTCCTGCGCCACGCCTACCTGGCGGCACTGAACGCCAGCGGCAGTGCCACAACCGCGACCGGATGGACGCCCCGCTTCATCACGCTCAGTACAAGGGGCGAACTGGTCGCGGCCTGCGCCGTCTATGAAAAGAGCCATTCCTACGGCGAATACGTGTTTGACTGGGCCTGGGCCAACGCTTACGCCCAGCACGGGCTGGCTTACTACCCGAAGGCTGTTGCAGCTGTCCCTTTCACGCCTGTGCCCGGCGCGCGGTTGATGGCCCGCACCTCCGATGCACGCGCGGCCTTGTTGCAGACACTGCTGCGCTGGTGTGAACAAAGCGGCATGTCATCACTGCACCTGCTATTTGTGGACGATGCCGACGCCCAAGCCTGCGCGCAAGCCGGTCTGATGCTGCGCCATACGGTGCAGTTCCACTGGACGAATGTAGCCCCCACGCTCCCCGCTACGCGTGGTTCGCTGCCCCCCGAGGGGGCGCATTTCGCCTTGGGGCGCCCCGGCGGCGAAACTCCTGCCCACACGCTCCCCTTTCGTGACTTCGATGACTTCCTGATGTCCCTGTCGCAGGAGAAGCGCAAAAAAATTCGGCAGGAGCGGCGCAAAGTGGCCGAAGCTGGTGTCAGCTTCGGCTGGGCCCAGGGCCATGACATTGCGCCAAAGGATTGGGATTTTTTCTACCGCTGCTACGAGCGCACCTACCTGGAACACGGCAACGCGCCGTACCTGAACCGCGACTTCTTCCAGCGCATGGCCGACACCATGCCAGAACACTGGCTGCTATTCACTGCCGAACGCAATGGCCAGCCGATTGCTAGCAGTTTGATAGCTGTCGACACATATTCCACGAGGGCTAGCAGCCAAAATTTCCAAGGAGACCGGGCGGCAGTGTGTTCTGCGCAGGTCACGGAGGAGCCCGCGCAGCGGGCGGGGGACACGGAGCAGAACACACTGGCGCCCGGCCTCCGCAGCCAAATCGTAAAAGTAGCCTATGGCCGCTACTGGGGTGCGCTAGAGCGGGTGGACTGCCTGCACTTTGAAGCCTGCTACTACCAGCCACTGCAGTGGTGCATAGAACATGGCTACCATCGCTTTGAGGGCGGCGCCCAGGGTGAGCACAAGATGGCCCGCGCCCTGCTGCCTGTTCGCACCACCAGCGCGCATTGGCTGGCACATCCATCGTTCGCCGATGCCGTGGCACGGTTTCTGGAGCGCGAGGGGCAAGGGATCGACAGCTACCTGGACGATCTGGAGCAACGCAGCCCGTTCAGGCACGATCTCTGAAAATTAAGGTTGGGAACGAACTCGAAAGAGTCATTGGGTACGACATCAACGTGATGAGGCGTTTTGCGACGGTATCGCAATACATATTTGCAAGGTTGAACTATCCAAAGGCTTGCCAAGCGATGCAACAAAAAATCAAAGTACTACAACGTTTTTTCCAGAGCCAGCAACGCCTCACGCCGGGACAAGGCAATCATGGCGCACGCACGCACTACGGCGCGCACCATGTCACGGTCCAGTGTGTTCAGAAATTCGAATGGTGAAATCAGACCGTCAAACATACGTCGCGCCTGGACAATCGCCACACGCATCCCATACTGACCGATTCGCCGGTAGACAAAGGCGGTCAGTGGCGAAGAAGTCAGGTCGTTGCGCGATTCGCGCGCCCGCCCTTTGACGAACACCTCCAATAGCGCCTCATCCAGGACCGGGCCAGGCGAAGTTTCGGGCAGGTAATCCTCCACTCGCTCCGGTTTTCCATGCAAACTCGAGATGTCACCGAGGAACATCGAGACAGGCGAATCATTGCCGGTAAGCCTAGCCAGTGCTTCAATGATGGCTACTGACGCAGTTTTACAGTCCAGATAATCACAGGCAAAGCGCAAGTTTCTGCCTGCAGCATCGGCCCACTCGTCCAGCGTTGCGTCGTTCGGATAGCCTGCATAGCTCTGAAAGATGCTGGCCAAGTCCAGGTTCGCCAAAAAGCCGGCCATGCGCATGAGAGCGCCTCGGTAATCGGACAACGCATATACGCCTACAACCTTTAGCGGCGCGTTGGACTCCTCAATCAGCATCCATGTGTTTGACAGAAACAGGGCCTGGTTGGCCAGCGCGAAACCGCGCACATCCCGATTTCCGAACTCCACGGCATCATGCATTGTCGACGCAACGTGCACATCCAACTCGACGCCAACCAGTTCAAGGACATGCGTCTGCGTCACTGCGCGGACCCTCTGGGCCAGCAAATCTGGCGCTGACTCACCCTTGTAAACTGCATTGCGAAACGGAATGGTGGCCTCAATACATGCCAGCACGCCAATGAGATCGCTGCGGCGCAGATGTTTGTGCAGCTGATGGCCCGCCACCAGCGCACTCGCAAATTCATTCAAACCGGCGTAGACCGAGAGAGACTGTCCAACCCCGAAGCCAAAGATCTCTGTGCACAAGCACATGACCTCGTCATCCGACGAAAAAGGTGCAATCGTGATGACACCGTGTCGCTCCAACACGGCATCACTCAGCAAATGTGCCACACCAGCGGGGAACCCACCATCAAGTTGAAAATAAACCAGATCGTGAAACAATGCAGCCAACGTCTGGATGGCATTCGCACCCTCGCACATGTCAAACACATGGTCACTGGTGTGATAGGACCGAGTGCTGGGGCTCATGGACTGGTGCACCAGCGTGGCCATGTGTTCCGCGTCGGACATGCTGAGCCCCGGAGCCAGCGCACGGAATGCCCCATCAAACAGGGCAATCAGCCTATTGATGGTTGAAACAGTCATACGGATAATTTTTTGTGCCGAATGAGGCAAAGTATGGCATGGTTACGCTGTTGGGTCTTGTACTTTGCTATTCAAAACTACTCGACTCACCCGGCCGGGCAAGACTCAACCTGCAACCTGCACCAATTTCCAGTCTATAGAATAAAGGATGAACACACGAACCTGAGGGCATTCATGAATCCGACACTTAGCGAGTTGCTGAATCTGATCAAGCAGCACAGTGATGCGCAAACCATGGCTGTCAAGGTATTGCCTTCCATTTTGGCCTGCGTAGGCGCAGACAATGGTTCCCTCATCCTTCTGTCCGGCGACCGCGTAGTGCACAAAGTGTTGGCGACCAAAGAAACGTTCGCGCAGGTGTCTGAACACAAATTGCAGACGGTGCTTGCAGAAGGCCTGGCTGGTTGGGCGTTACGGCACCGTCAGGGGGGATTGGCGTCCAATACCGAGTTGGACGAGCGCTGGACGTCCATGGGCTCAACTGAAATCGCGTCGGCAATGGTCGTGCCGATGATGAGCCGCGACACGGTCATAGGACTGATTGCTTTTCACCATTCAACACGTGGCCAATTCAGGGAAAGAGACCTTGCCAATGCGGCCGAATTGGCGGACACAATCTCCCCGATGTTTGACATTGCCTTGTTGACGGAGTCAACTTTAGACTCTCTGACCGGCCTATGCCGTAGCGCGACAAATCCGTCGGCGGTTGTAGACTGGCAAGGAAATGTCAAAGTCGTCAACGAGGCGATGAAGATGTTGGACATTGCTTGGGAGGGCGTCAATTTTTCGCAAAGTCTCCTTCCCAGGGAGTTGAATGTGGTCACCATCCAACAATGCGAGTGGGACGAACCAAGAAAACTGATGTCTTTACCCTTCCACGCCCATGTCATCCCGTTTCGGGGTTTTGGCGCATGGGTTCAACTGACAGCTACAGGGGAAGCCGTAAGTACCTGACTTGTGCCGTTCTAACCGTACAGTTTCGAGACATCGCCTTATCACCCACCTCCGTCACACGAATTCCCATGCATCTGCTACATCGCGCCGCTGTGCGTTGGGTCAGTTTTTTCCTAGCTACGATCCCACCGGCGACGTTGGCTCAGCAGCAGCCGTCCGCGGGAAGTCAGCTCCAGCAAATTCAATCAGCACCGACCGTTCAATCGGACAAGCCGGACCTACAGGTGAGCACGGAACTGCCCCAAACTGCGGTGATGGAAAGCGGCGCCATAGTCCTTATCAAAGGGCTGCAATTTGCAGGAGCCACCGCAATCGAAGAATCCGAACTGATTCGTGTGAGCGGATTCGTGGCGCAGAGCCAATACAGCGTGGCGGAACTGCGCGCAATAGCGGCCCGCGTGACCGCCCATTACCGCAGCCTAGGGTACTTTGTAGCACAGGCCTATTTGCCTTCGCAAGACATTACCGATGGCGTTGTGCGATTCACGGTGCTAGAGGGCCAGTTTGGCCAGATCAAGCTGCGCAACCAATCAGGTCTGGCAGACGGTGTTGCCAACCAACTGCTTGGCGGGCTCAAGAGTGCTGACAAGGTTACATCCCACGCACTCGAGCGACGCCTGTTGCTGTTGTCCGATTTGCCGGGCATCCTTGTCAAGTCGACATTGGCTCCTGCAAGTGAACGTGGCGCCACCGATCTGACGGTCGACATCGCGCCCGGGCAGGCTGCCAGCGGCAGTATAGAGGCGGACAACCAGGGCAATCGTTATACCGGCACCAACCGCATCGGCGCCAGCATCAATATCAATGAACCTGCCGGTTTGGGTGATGCTGCGTCTTTGCGCGTGCTCTCCTCCGGTGAGGGGTTGGTGTTTGGCCGGGCCTCCTACCAACTGCAGGCTGGCATGTTCAGGCTGGGAGCGGCCTATACCACCATGCGTTACATGCTGGGGGAGGAGTTTGGAAGCTCACAGTCCAGTGGCACTGCCCGGGTGGCGGGCCTTTTTGTCAATTACCCGTTCGTTCGCTCTCGCAGTCGCAACCTGAGTGCCCAGTGGTCATTTGACAGCAAGGATTTCTCCGACCGACCGGGGGTCAGTTTGCCAGGAGTCAGCGCTGACAAAAATGCCCTCCTGAACACCCTGAGTCTGAACGGTGACCTGCGTGATGGCTCAGGAACGGGACTGACCACCTTCACACTGAGCTGGACGCGTGGACGCATCGATTTGCAAAATGACGTGTTTTTGGCCAATGACAGCGGAAGCGCCCAAAGCAACGGCACCTACGACAAAGTGTCCTATGGTCTGACACGCCAGCAAACGTTGATGAGTGGCACCGACTTGTACGTAAGCCTCAATGGTCAGTGGGCTTCGAAAAACCTGGATGCGTCTGAAAAGTTCAGCCTGGGTGGCGGCACGGGTGTGCGTGCCTATCCCGCCGGTGAGGCCAGCGGTGATGTGGGAGCTATCCTGACGCTGGAGACGAGAACCAACATCAGTGGTTTGATTGATCGGCTGCCCGGGCAATTGCAACTGATCGGCTTTGTCGATATGGGCAGTGTGAGCATCAATCGGTTTCCCTGGGATGCCACTTCGGCAAATAGCCGGGAACTCCGCGGTGCCGGACTGGGGCTGAACTGGATCGGCCCCGGCAACGTGTTCATTAAAGCGTACTGGGCGTTCAAACTGGGCGATGCCGTTGCGACTTCGGCTCCCGACGCATCCAGCCGTTTCTGGCTACAGATTTTGAAGGCTTTCTAGCCTTACCCAGCAGATAAGCGAAACGTCCACCATGAACCACATATACCGCTCGGTCTGGAATGACACCTTGGGGTGCGTTGTGGCCATTTCGGAACTTGGCACATCCAAAGGCAAGAAATCGTCGACGTTGGGGGAAGGCCACCTTGGATGCGCAGGTTTTGCGTTGCGCGCGTTGAGCGTGGGCTTGTTGATGGGCTTTGCATCCGCGACCTATGCACTGCCGTCTGGGGGAGTGGTTTCGTCCGGTAGCGCCAACATCAACAGCAGTGGCCCGGGCAGTCTTCTCATCACCCAGTCGAGCCAAAGCGCAATCTTGAATTGGCAGAGTTTCGGGATCGGCGCCGCAGAGTCGGTGCGGTTTGTGCAACCCGGCAGCAACTCGGTCGTGATCAACCGGGTGCTGGGATCGGATCCATCGCAGATTTTTGGCAACCTGTCGGCTACCGGCAAGGTGTTTCTGGTGAACCCAAACGGCATACTGTTTGGCAAGGGTGCGTCCGTCAATGTGGGTGGTTTGTTGGCCTCTGCACTGGATCTCACGGACGCGGACTTCACTGCCGGGCGCTATCGGTTCAGCGGAACCGGTGGTGGCGAGGTTACCAATCTCGGTAGCATTTACGCTGAGCCCGGTGGTTCCGTGGCGCTTCTGGGCACGCGCGTTGGCAATGAAGGGGCGATTACTGCCAATCTGGGTTCGATAGCGCTGGCTGCGGGCGGTGCAGCGACGGTGGATGTGCCAATCAATGGTTTGATCCATGTGACAGTCGACAAAAGTGCGGCGAATGCGCTGGCCAGTAACGGCGGGTTCATCCAGGCAGATGGGGGCGAAGTGCTCATGACCGCACACGCCAAAGATGCGCTGTTGAACAGCGTCGTGAACAACAAGGGGATTGTTCAGGCGAACTCGGTGGGGTACCGCAACGGGCGGATCGTTCTGGACGGTGGAGACTCCGGCGTGGTCAATATGAGCGGAACGCTTCGCGCGACTGGGACGACACCGTCCACCGCCGGTGGAACCATCATCGCCAGCGGTGACAAGGTCCTGCTCGCTGACCACGCGCAACTGGATGCAACCGGTACTTCGGGCGGCGGTGGCATTTATGTCGGCGGTGGCTGGCAAGGCAACGACCCCGACATTCGGCAGGCCAGTGGTGTCTTCGTGGCGAAAAGCGCTACGCTGGACGCTTCGTCCACCGTGAATGGCAATGGGGGCACAGTGGTGACGTGGTCCGATGTGCACAACCCGCAGTCCGCCACCCAGGTTTATGGCTCCCTGATTGCGCGCGGTGGTTCTGAAGGTGGAGATGGCGGGCGCATCGAGACTTCGGGGCATGTGCTTGATGTAAGTGGTCTACGGGCAGATGCCTCGGCTTCGCGCGGAAAGGGTGGCCAGTGGCTTTTGGATCCGGACGATCTGACGGTCAGCGCTGCAGCAACCAACATCGTTCCTGCTGCATGCCCACCGGGTTCACCTCCGGCATGCACCTATTTCTTGTCGACACCAGCCACATCCAATGTACTGAACACGGACATCCAAACACAGCTAAACGGTGGTACGAATGTTGTGCTGCAAACTGGTGCAGCGCCCGGTGGTAATGGCGACATCACGATTTCTGCCAACATCGCCAAAACGGCCGGAGCAAATGCGTCGCTGACGCTATTCGCGCATGGCGATATTGTGATGAATAGTGCGGCAAAGATCAGCTCTACGACCGGCACCCTTGATATCAATTTCTTTAGCGCAAACAACATTACGATTGGCGCGGGAAGTCAGATCGTTAGCAATGGTGGTGATGTCGCACTCAGCGGGGCGAATTTCATTAACAATGCCGGTGCAGGTGCTTTGAACGTCGCAGGTGGCGGTCGGTGGGTCGTGTATAGCAATGACCCCTCCACCAATGTATTTGGTAGCCTGAACAGCGACAACCAGGCCATTTGGGGGCAAAACCCTGGCTCCCTACCGCTTCCGGCAGTCCCCGCGGGCAATCGGTTCGTTTTCACCACCTTGGGAGCTGTAACAGCGACGACGGTTTCCGACTTCAAGACCTACGGCCAATCGATGAGCGTGGCAGGTGATATCACCTACAGCGGGCTGCCGCTGACAAGTGCCGCCACTTACGGTAATGTTTACCAGAATCTGGTGATCGGTGATGTCCTGAGTACGCTTCCCACCGCCGGTTCGGCCGGAGAAGGTCCCGCCGCGAGTGTCGGCTCTTATTCAATTTCCGCGGGGGGTGGCGTAGTGGCCAATCCCGCAGCCTATAGTCTCGGCTATGTCAACAGCGGCACCCTGACCGTTGGTAAAGCGCTGCTGACGGTGACCGCCAACGACGCATCAAGGATGTACGGAGCAGCCAACCCGGCGCTGAGCGCGACGGTAAGCGGCTTTATCAACGGCGAGACGAGCGCCACGGCAGCGGGCTTTGGAGGCAGTGCCAACGTGACCACTGCAGCCACGCCCACGACCGGGGTCGGCAGCGTGGCCATCACACCGGCAGTGGGCACGCTGACGGCAACCTACTATGACTTCACGCTGCAAAACGGTAACCTGACGATCACCAAGGCACCGCTGACAGTGACGGCGAAGAACGACACCAAGACCTACGACGGATCACCCTATATTGGTGGCAACGGGGTTGAATATCGAGGTTTTGTAAATGCCGAAAGTGCCTCCGTTCTCCGCGGTGCATTGGTCTATGGTGGCACGAGTCAGAGTGCAGTCAATGCAGGGCAGTTTGGGATTACCGCCAGTGGATTGACAAGCGAAAACTATGCACTAACGTACGTTCCATCGGTTCTGACTGTGAAGCCCAAAGGAGTGACGGTCAGTGGCCTGATCGCAGACAGCAAGGAGTTTGACGGCACCCGCAATGCAGTCATTCTGAATTGGGGCACCGCCGTGACAGGCGTGGGATCAGAGTCATTGGTGCTGAACCATGGCATTGCAACTTTCAGCAACCCGATCGTCGGCTCTGGCAAAACGGTGACGGCCGATGGCTACTCTTTGGCCAATGGGACGCAAGGTGGCTTGGCGAGCAACTATGTGCTGACCAGTACCAACGCGCAAACGTTGGCCAACATCGTGGTGGGTGAACGAGCGCAAACGGTTGCCGATGTTCAATCGTCACTGAACACTTCAAACTCATCGTTTTCCAGCACGCCAAGATCCGCGGCGCCAGGTGCAGGCATCGGGGAAAGTACCGTGCCATTGGTCAGCCTGATGGATCGAGACAACGGATTGGATGCCGGTGTTATCACTGTAAATGGTAGGCGCATGGACGGCGACACACGCGACAGGTCGCCATCGCCGCTGGGCACTATGCAATCCAGCGTTACCGGGCCAGCAGCTAGATCACGAATTGTCAGCCAAGCTACCATGAGTATGCCAAATCCGGGCGATTCCTCCACTGCCCTTGCTGGCGGATCCGGTTCCCAGACCCCGACACCGCCGGGAACCAGTCGCTTCAGCACATCCGGTCTTTCGAGCATGCCCGCACCTGGGGCGCGAGTTGTGGGTACTGCACCCAGAGTTTCCCAGGACGTGTTCGTCAGGGGCGCTTCGCGAGCCGTGGAAGTGGGCACTACCAAGGGCGGCGCAGTGATTCTGGCAACGGTCTCCGCTAGCGCCAACCTGACCCGTCTTGGGGTGACCGTGGTGGCTGGCGATGGATTTGACGTCGCAATTCCGATCGCGTTTTTTGGACCCGCAGCGGCCACGCAGGGTGCGCCACAGGTCCAGGCCACGACCGCATCGGGAGGGGTTTTGCCACCCTGGCTCAACTTTGATCGTGGCCGCATACACCTGACCGCTGACAATGTGCCCCTTGCGGGACTTCCTTTGACCGTCAAACTCGCTTCTGGCCCTGCAAAAACTGTCGAGGTGACATTCAAATGAGCGCGAGCAGCATGGTAATGCGTGCCACAAACGGGTTCCTATTGGCGTGTCTGTTGATCGCCGCGCCCGGTTATGCGCAAAAAGTCGATCAGGTCTGGGGCTACAAGGTCCGTCCGGGCGATCGACTGATCGACATTTCCAAGTCGTATCAAAAGAACCCGGACGAATGGAAAAAATTGCAGCAAAACAATACCGTACCGGACCCCAAGCTGTTGCAGCCGGGCAAGCAGATCAACATCCCGGTAGGCGACCTCAAACAAGGCGATCCATTTGCAGCCGCTGTCCTGGTGCACGGCGAAGTGCAGCGACTCGACAAATCAGGGCAGCCCGTTGCCAAGGTGGTATCGGGTGATGTGTTGAAGATGGGCGACACCATCCAGACCAGCGCACGCAGCACATTGACCGTTCGCTTCGCCGATGACTCCCGGATGCTGGTTACGGAGAAAAGCAAAATCACCCTCTCGAGCCTGGTCAACTACGGCAAAACGGGCATGGCAGACACCAAGGTTCAGGTTCATCAGGGGGGAACCGACTCGCAGGTATCGCCGCAAAAGGGGCCGGTTGCGCGGTATGAAATCAACACACCCGCACTCAACCTTGCCGTGCGCGGTACGGGTTTTCGCATACAGGTTGACGAGAGCAGTGGTGCCACGCGTACCGAGGTTGTGGAGGGGTTGGTAGCCGGTGAGTCCCAAGGCAGTCAGGCCGTGATTGGAGCAGGCTTCGGCATCCTCGCTGAGCCGGGAAAAGCGCTGGGGCAGCCCACTCGCTTGTTAAGTGCGCCGATCATGGGTGCGTCTTCAACTCTGGTCAAAAAATTGCCAGCCCGATTTGAATGGACAGGGCTCGCAGGCGCTATGCGGTACCGCGTGCAACTGCTTGCGGTGGTCCAGGGCAATGACGCGATCATCGTGGATGAAGTTTCTGAAAACAGCAAAACACAGTGGGATGAACTGCCCGATGGCGACTACGTATTGCGGGTGCGCGGCATCGATGCGTCAGGGCTGGAGGGTTCCAATGGAATCAAGGCTTTTGCCGTAAAAACCCGTCCAGAGCCACCTGATCTCAGCCTTCCGCAAGACCAATACCGTTCAGTCGATGAAAAAGTGGTGTTTCGGTGGTCTACCGCGCCGCAAGCCCAGGACTACCTTTTTCAACTGTCCGAAGATGCCGAATTCAAGAATCTGGTGGCGGTGGTGCCCAAGATCTCTGGCAGCACCCGCGCAGTATTGATTGCCGTGCCGGAGGGCCAATACTATTGGCGGGTCGCCAGCATCACCAACACCGGTGACGTTGGCCCTTTCAGCGATGCGTTTACGTTCACGCGCGGTGCGGCTGTATCCCGGTGACACGAGCAATGTGCAAGCGACGCTATCTGGCTATGTTTGACGGTCGGTTTTGAACCATGGCGAAAGCGTGGTTGTTTGGCCCCCCTTGGACTCGCAAACGGGTTTATCAGTTGTTGATGCAGGCACTGTTGCCGTCGGCAATTGTGGTCTTTTTTCTAGCGGTGCAATACCAAGACCCCCTGGAGCGAATGCGCATTAGGGATTTTGCGTTTGACTGGCTGCATAAGGTGCATCCTGGCGCGTATGTCGAAGACGTACCCGTCAGGGTGGTGGCTATTGACGATAAGAGCCTGGAAACATTAGGTCAATGGCCTTGGCCTCGCACCGTGCTGGCGCAGATCATTGACCAACTGACAGCGTTTGGTGCACGGGTCGTTGTACTGGACCTGATTTTGGCCGAAGCGGATCGCACGTCACCCAATGTAGTCAAACAGTTCTGGCCCGAAAACGCCCAGCTCGACGCCTTGCTGCAGACGTTCCCATCACACGACGAAATGTTAGCCGCGATTTTTTCGCAGAGCAGGGTAGTAACAGGAATTCAGGCATACAACTCCGATATACATAAGCCATTGCCCCCGCGCAAGACGCATATTGCTGTAGAGGGCGGAGATATTGCTTCCTGGGTCAGAAGCTGGTCCGACGGGACGGGCTATTACCCTGCGTTGGTTGGTTCGGCGATGGGCGCAGGTGTTGTGACCATGGCGCCCGATCACGACGGGATTCTGCGATCGATGCCACTGGTGAGTGCGCTGGGTGACGAGCACTCCCTCTATCCCAGCCTGGCACTGGAAGGGTTGCGGGTGTACCTGGGGTCCAGCGATTTACTGGCGAAGTTTCTTTCGCCACAAAAAGCAAGCTGGTTGCAACCGCCTGGAATCGAAGGCATCCAGGTGGGGACCGCCGCTTACCTGCCAACGTCACCGGAAGCACGGGTGTGGTTACACATGCGCCCAAAATCAAATGACCGCTATGTTTCCGCCATTGACATCCTCGATGGCAAGGTTGAACCCAAACGCATCAAAGACCACATTGTTGTGATCGGCGCCACGTCCGTCGGGTTGGGGGATGTGGTGCGCACACCGCTGGGTCAGTTGGTCCCCGGGGTGGAAGGCCATGTGCAGCTGATCGAGCAGCTATTGACCAATGAGTACCTGCTGCGGCCAGGGTGGGAAAACGCGTTTGTGACGGGTCTGATGTTGAGCTATGGCCTGGCGATGGCGTTGATGCTTGCCTACTTTCGCCCGATATGGTCTGTGGTGTTGCTTGGTGCGGGTGTGGTTGGGCTAGCGAGTCTCTCGATGTGGCTATTTGTAAGCCAGTATCTCCTGTTTGACCCGTTGTACCCGGCCTTGGGTCTTACTGCGCTATTCCTGTCGCTCTTTGTGCCAGGCTATTTGCGTACGGAAAAGGAACAGCGCTGGATCAGGACCGCATTTTCCCGTTACATCTCGCCCAATCGGGTGAAATACCTGCAGGAGAACCCGGAAACACTGGTGCTGGGCGGTGAATACCGGGAGTGCTCGTTTGTTATGACCGACCTGGCCGGGTTCACGTCGATGATGGAAAAATACGAACCCTCGATATTGTCGTCACTGCTGAACGAATACCTGAACAGCATGATTGAAATAGCCTTTGCGCATGACGGTACGCTCGACAGGATCGTGGGCGATGCTGTCGCCGTGATGTTTTCTGCCCCTGTGGTTCAACCAGACCATGCAGCGCGCGCCGTGGCGTGTGCAATGGCGATGGATGAATTTGCCCATGCTTTTAGCCAAAGCCAGCAGACGCGGGGCATTCCTTTTGGGCGGACCCGAATCGGTGTTAATACGGGCGATGTCATGGTCGGGAATTTTGGCGGAAAGGTGATGTTCGACTACCGGGCACTGGGCGACGCCATCAATACGGCGGCCCGGCTTGAGAGCATCAACGGTCAACTGGGAACCCGTATTTGTATCAGCGGGTCCACAGTACAGCAAATGAAAAACTTCCGGGGTCGTCCGGGGGGCCGCCTGGTGTTAAAGGGGAAAACCGTCCCGATTACGGTATATGAACCACTGACCGAGGGAGAAGACGCGAGTGAGCGCATGGAACAGTACCGTTCTGCCTATGCGCTGATGGATGCAGAATCACCCCAGGCGGCTGACGCCTTCAAGTTGATGGCAACCCAATACCCTGATGATCCGCTGGTCAACTACCATGCGAGAAGGTTTGAAGCAGGTGACACCGGCAGCGTGGTGGTGATGAGCCGGAAATAGTCGGGGCGGGGTCCGCTATCTTGCTCCAAGAGCTTCGTCCACATCCACATATCCCAGGAAAGCTTTGATGACCTGGTCCTGAATCAATGTGCGCATTCCGGCCTGGCAGGCTGCGTCAACAAGCTGCTCCAACCGTGCGCCCTGTGAAATGAGGCGCTTCAGATCGGGGGATGCCACCAGGAATTCATGGATTGGTACGCGGCCATGAAAGCCGGTATTCTGGCAGGCGTTGCATTTGCCATGGCGAAACAGCGAGCCAGCAGCTCCCAGATAAGCGCCACAGTCGTCTTCGAAGCGCTCGCCATACAGTGCCTTGAGATCGCCTTGGAGTTCAGGCGTGAGTGGCACGGGTTGCTTGCATTTGCTGCACAGCTTTCGCATGAGGCGCTGTGACATCACTCCCAGCAACGCGTCTGCAAAACTGGATTTTTCCACCCCCAGATCCATCAGCCGCGTCAATGTCTCGGGAGCGGAGTTGGAGTGGAGCGTAGAGAACACCAAATGCCCGGTAAGGGAGGCTTCAATGCCAATCGTTGCGGTTTCCTGGTCGCGCATTTCCCCCACCATGATGATGTCCGGGTCACAGCGCAAGAAGGACCGCATGGCGGCGGCAAACGTAAAACCGATCTTGGGGTGCACCTGCACTTGCTGTAGCCCTTTCTGGGTAATTTCTACCGGGTCTTCTGCCGTCCAGATCTTTCGATCGGGTGTATTCAGATGGTTTAACAGTGCGTGCAACGAAGTGGTCTTTCCTGAACCCGTCGGTCCCACGACCAAGAACACACCGTGCGGCTGGCCAAGCACCTTGTGCAACATGCTGTGGTAGTGCGGTGCGATGTTCATTTCGTCAATCTTCATGAGCTTGGCACCGGATGTCAGCAGACGCAGCACCATCGACTCACCATGAACTGTGGGAATGGTTGCAACGCGAAACTCCAACGGGTTGCCCTTATAACGAACCATCAGCTTGCCGTCTTGCGGTTTGCGTTGCTCGGAAATGTCCAGCTTTGCCAGAATCTTGATCCGAGAAATAACCGACCGGTGCATATGTGTCGGGACATCCTCCTTCCACAAACAGCTGCCGTCCACCCTGAAGCGCACCGCAGTGGGCGAAGTGCCAGCAGCGGGTTCAATGTGAATATCAGATGCGCGGTCCAGGTAGGCTTGCATCAGCAATCTGTTCACGAGTTGCACTACCGCAGCATCACTTTCATCGGTGGCCTCGCCGATTGCCGTTTCGGTGCGCACAGGAGCAGATGCGTTGCCGGCACCATCGCCATCGCCTGGGGTAGCCACTTCCTGCCCCAGAAATCGCAACATGTCTTCGGGCAACCCCAGCTTAAAGATGTATTTTTGCGCATTGATCAGACTCTGAATCTCGCGCAACTTCGCGTTGTCCGAGGGGTCATCGATCAAGATCGTGACCTCTTTTCGGTCGCCCGCGACGGGCAGCCAGCCGCAGGCGCGCAAATAACTCTCCTTGATACCCTGGAACAGCTCTTTGGGAATTACCAAGGCCGGATCAAACGGCATATAGGGAATTTGGTAGTGGCGCTCCATTGACGCGCCAATTTCCGCCGCGCCAATTCTCATTTCGCGCATCAGCAACTGAGACACAGTTTGTCTGGTCTTGTTGGAGCGCAGCTTGATGTCATCCAGATCGGATTGCTTCAATCGACCGTTGTGGACCAGATGTGCGTACGGGCCTGATGTCGCCTGTAGTTCATACCGTAACTTCTGAGCCAGGATCGTCGCCAGCTTATTGGCTAATGCCACATCCACATCACTAAACGGTCCCCCACGGCGCCGATTAATGACTTGCAATACTCCCAAGAGTGCATCGTGAAACAAAATGGGCAGCACCATCATGGCCCGGGTACGAAAACCGGAAGCCCGGTCGAAAGAATCCTGAAACACCAATGCGGGATGAATCTTGCTCAAGGCCGGCGCGTCATATACGTCCGCAACGTTGACAGCTTGCCGTGTCAGGGCGCAGTAGCCAGACAATGATGTGGTAGAGGATGAGACCCGGATTTCCTTCAATTCATCAGCCACCTTGAATCGAGAAACCATGTCGCCAGAAATTTTATCCTTCTGGTAGATGGTGACCCGCTCGGCATCCATAAGGGTCATGATGTCAGGATACGCCTGTCCAACGGCAAGCTGCAGGTCTGCCCCATCGTGAAGCTGCAACAATATCTTGTTGAGTAGCATTTCTGAATCTATTCTTGGCGCATTGCCTTGTGCGGGTGTCGACATACAACCTTCATCTTTCAGAAAAATCAGCTAACCTGTTGATCGGGGGCATCCAACGCAATTCTCGCAGCTGTGCCAAATGATCTTACCCGCACAGCGGATGCAGCAGCCAGCCACACTGGCAAAATCCTCCAATGCACCCGCCCATGGAAAGCCCATCCCCAATCACCCATTACGAAAACTTTCCGGTCGCGTCCCTCCTGTGCCCGGCGCATTTGCGTTCGCCCATCTCCGCCATCTACCACTTTGCCCGCACGGCCGATGACATTGCCGATGAGGGCGAGGCCACTTCCGGGCAACGGATCGAAGAACTGCAGGCCTACCGGCAAGACTTGGTCGCTGCGTGTAACACCGTCCCACCAGGACACGCCATCACACCGCCCGCCAGCACCCGTTGGCCCAACGTATTCGGCCCGCTGCAAGTCGCGCTGCAAAACCACCAACTCCCACCCCAACTTCTGCACGACCTGCTCGATGCCTTTGTGCAGGACACCCAAAAGTCCGCCGCTGCAGAAGGCTATGCCACGCACGCCGAACTGCTGGACTACTGCCGCCGCTCCGCCAACCCGATCGGGCGCTTGTTGCTGCACCTGTACGGCGTGAATGACACGCTGGCATTGCAGCGCAGCGACGCCATTTGCAGTGCCCTGCAGCTCATTAACTTCTGGCAGGACCTGAGCGTGGACATTCCCCGGGGCCGCTACTACCTGCCATACAACGAATGCATGCGCTTTGGCGTCTCGCAGGAAGATATTCTGGCCCTGCGTCAAACTGAAAATGCTACACAATTGATAGCTGCCTGCGCAGCAACGGCGAGGGCTAGCATGCAATCTGGATCAGAATTGGTGCACCAGGTTCCCGGTCGCGCCGGGTGGGAGCTGCGCCTGGTGGTGCAAGGCGGGTTGCGCATTCTGGACCGCATCGACGCCCTGCACTACGCCACGCTGAATACGCGCCCCACCCTGCGCTGGTGGGACTTCCCAATCATGCTGTGGCGGGCGTTGTGGATGTAGGCGTACTTCGTGGCTGAACATGCAGCCAAATCAGGTGGGCTGGGTGTTCTGCGTAGGTCAAGGAGGAGGCCGAAGGCCGGGGGACACGCAGCAGAACACCCGGCCCACCTGATTCAACACAACACAACATAACTCAACATGATCTGCCCCCCACCCCGCTCTGAGTGACAATTGAAACTTATGACCCCAGCGCAATACGTCCAGCAAAAGGCAGCAGCCTCAGGCAGCAGCTTCTACTACGCCTTTTTGTTCCTGCCAACCGCCAAGCGCGCCGCCATCACCGCCTTCTACGCCTTCTGCCGCGAGGTCGATGACGTAGTGGACGACATGGTCGACGCCAGCGTGGCCCACACCAAGCTGGCATGGTGGCAATCCGAAGTAGCCGATGCCTACGCCGGCCACCCCAGCCACCCGGTGATGCTGGCCCTGATGCCGCTGGCCGGTGATTTCGGCATTGAGCAGCGCCACTTGCAGGCCGTCATTGAAGGCTGCCAGATGGACCTGACGCAAACCCGCTACCTGGACTACCCAAACCTGCAGCGCTACTGCCACCTGGTGGCCGGCGAGGTAGGCGAAGTGGCGGCCCGCATTTTTGGCCAGACCCAGCCACAGACCACGGACTATGCCCACAAGCTGGGCCAGGCGCTGCAACTCACCAACATCATTCGCGATGTGGGCGAAGACGCCCTGCGCGGGCGCATCTACCTGCCGGTCAACGAACTACAGCAGTTTGATGTCAAAGCGCACGAGATTTTGAAGCGCACCTATTCAGACCGGTTTACCGCCCTGATGCGGTTCCAGGCCCAGCGCGCACACGCGCTCTACGATGAGGCGCTGGCCCTGTTGCCCGACGAAGACCGCCGCGCGCAAAAGCCCGGGCTGATGATGGCCAGCATTTACCGTGCCCTTCTGCGCGAGATTGAAGGCGACAAGTTCCAGGTGTTGCACCAGCGCATCCACCTGACGCCACTGCGCAAAATGTGGCTGGCGTGGAAGGTGCAAGCGCTGGGCAGGCTGTGAAAGTAGCCATCGTCGGTGGTGGATGGGCTGGCATGGCGGCCGCTGTATCGGCTTGTGAAGCCGGGCACGCCGTCACGGTTTTTGAAGCTTCCCGAACACTGGGTGGGCGCGCAAGAGCGCTGGAGTCAACACTGCCAGACGGCAGGCCCGTCACGCTGGACAACGGCCAGCACATCCTGATTGGGGCCTACACCGAAGCGCTGCGCCTGATCCGGCTGGTGGGACTGGACCCCGATGCGCTCCTGTTACGCCGGCCTCTGGCGCTGCCCTTTCCTGATGGCACCGGTCTGCAGACGCCCGGCTACGCGACCCATTGGCCCGCGCCGCTCGATGCCATCGCGGCCATTTCCACTGCACGCGGCTGGACCTGGAGCGAGCGGCTGTCACTGATACGGGCATCGCTGAGCTGGCAATGGGCGGGCTTCTCTTGCGCACCCGACCTCTCGGTCGCGCAGTTGTGCGTCGGCATGGCGCCGCGCGTGCTGCAAGAGTTGATAGAACCCCTGTGCGTGTCGGCTCTCAACACGGCCGCCGCACAGGCCAGCGCCCAGGTGTTCTTGCGGGTCCTCAGGGACGCGCTATTTGGCATTCGCGGCGGCTCGCACCTGCTGCTGCCTCGCACCGACCTGAGCACCATTTTTCCGAACGCCGCAGCACGCTGGATCACACAGCGCGGTGGCCAGGTTCGCCAGGGCCAGCGCGCCAGCCAACTGCGCTGGCACGCGCCCCACTGGTTGCTGGACGGTCAGGAATTTGACCGCCTGATCTGGGCCACTTCAGCATCGAATGCGGCCACAACCCTTGCAGAATGTGCGCAAGCAGCTCCTGAATCAATAGCAAATTCCTTGCGGGCGTGGGCGGCAACAAGCGCAGCCCTGCGCTTTGAGGCCATTGCCACCGTATACGCCTGGGCACCCGCAGCACGCCTGCCACACCCCATGCTGGCCCTGCGTGCCTCGGCACAGGCCCCCGCCCAATTTGTGTTCGACCGCAGTCAATTGGAGGGTCCAGCGGGCTTGCTGGCCTTTGTGGTCAGCGCCAGCGCGGGCACACGCGAGGAACTGCAAAGTGCTGTGCTGACACAGGCTGCAGTGCAACTCGCCCCGCTTGGTCTGGGCGACCTGCAACCTGTGCAAACCGTGGTCGAAAGGCACGCCACCTTTGCCTGCACGCCCGGACTGTGTCGCCCGGCGCAGTTCATCGCCCCGGGGCTATTGGCGGCCGGTGACTATGTCGATGGCCCCTACCCTGCCACCCTGGAAGGTGCGGTGCGCAGCGGCTGGGCGGCCGGTCGTTTGCCTTAAATCAAGCTTTGGCCAAGCCCCGGTGGCCAATCCCACCCCGCGAGCCTACTATGGGCGCAGCGGTGGCTCGCCAACAACCCAAAAGGGGAGTGGACACCGACAACTGGACACTGCATGACCATCCAAAACCTCTCACGAGCCGACCTGCGCCTGAGCCTCGGCGCTGACACACTGGGCTTTGCCGACACATCGGAATTGTTGCAGCAGAGCCTGCCCTGGGTGGGCCAGGACCGCGCCGAGCAGGCCGCCCGCTTTGGTTTGGGCCTGGAGCAGCCCGACTACAACCTGTTTGTGCTGGGTGAGGTGGGCAGCGGTCGCTCATCGCTGTTGCTGCAAAGCATGCAGGCCGTTGCCGCCACGCGGCCCGTGCCGCCCGACCTGTGCTACCTGCACAACTTTGATGCCCCGGAGCGCCCCCGCGCCTTGCGCATGCCGCCGGGTCAGGGCCGACAGTTACGCCAATTGATGGCAACATTGGCGCGCACGCTGCAAACCGAAATACCCCTGCGCCTTTCCAGCGAAGACTTCAAGGCCGAGGGAGAGCGTATCCGCAACGCCTACAAGGTCGAAGAGTCCAAGGCCTATGCCGAACTTGACACCTTTGCTGAAGCGCGGCACTTCACGCTGTTTCGGGAATCAGGGCACCTGGTTTTTACACTCATTGGTGAAGCCGGGCACGCTCTGACCGAGAACGAAGCCCGTGCCTTGCCCAAGGAGCAACGCACCCAGATCGACAAGTCCGAGGAAGAACTGCGGGTGGAAATCGCCCGTTTTCTGGAAAAGACCCGTCCGCTGGAGCGGGTCATGAACGAAGCCCTGGCCGCCCTGCGCCGCCAGAGTGTGAAGCCGTTTCTGGACCATGCGCTGCAGGATATCCGCGCCAACCTGAAAAAGCAGATCAAGGACTCGGTCAAGCTCGACTCCTACCTGGATCAGGTCTCGCACGATGTGCTGGAAAACCTGGAATTATTCACCCCCGCAGACAACGAAGACGATGAGCTCGAGCGTCACGACGCCCTGGCGCAATTGCTGGCGAGCTACACGGTGAACGTAGTGGTGGACAACGACGGATGCACTGGCGCGCCGGCCATCGTAGAGGAAAACCCGGTTTTTCGCGTCCTGTTCGGCAGCATCGAATACCAGGCCGAAGAAGACGTGCTGATGACCGATTTCACCCGCATCCGCGCCGGCAGTTTGCTCAAGGCACACGGCGGCTTTTTAATGCTGCATTTGCGCGACCTGCTGACCGATGAACTGGTGTGGGAAAAGCTGCGCCGTTATCTGCGCAGCGGGCGGGTACAGATTGAGGAGCCGGGCACCGGCACGCTGCCCATGCCGTCCATGTCGCTGGAGCCCGAAGCGGTCGATGCCGATGTCAAGATCGTGCTGATCGGCTCCGTCGAGCAGTACTACGCACTGCAAGAAGGCGACCCGGAATTTGCACGCCGCTTTCGCGTCAAGGTGGACTTTGCCGAAAGCTTTCTGGCCAACGCCGATACCCGTGCCGGAACGGCCATATTTGTAGCCCACACCTGCCGCAAGCTCGGCCTGCCCCATTTTTCCAGCTCTGCAGTGGCCCGCCTACTGGAAGACACGCACCGCGAAGTGGACGACCAGACCCGACAGAGCGCTATTTTTGCCCGCACCGAGACTCTGATCGTCGAAGCTGCCGCCAAACGACGCGCCCGCTCGGGGACCAATGGCAATGCAGACATCCTGATCGTGGAAGCTGCAGATGTGGACCTGGCCCTGGCAGCGCGGCGACTGCGCCACGACTACCCGGAGCAGCGGCTGCGCCAATCGATTGCAGAAGGCGACCACATGATCTCGGTGCAGGGCACGCGGATCGGGCAGATCAACGGCCTCACGCAAATTGATCTGGGCGACTGGCGCTTTGGCCTGCCGGTGCGGGTTTCCGCACGCACCCACGCCGGGCACGGTGGGGTGCTCAACATCGAGCGCGAAGTGTCCATGTCCGGGCCGATACATGACAAAGGCGTGTTGATCCTGCACACCTACCTGACGTCACTGTTTGCCCACGTCGCGCCCCTGGCATTGAGTGCAGCAATCGTGTTTGAGCAGGAGTACCAGGGCGTGGAAGGCGACTCAGCCTCCTGCGCGGAGTTGTTTGCCGTGCTGTCGGCACTGTCTGGCCAACCGCTTCAGCAGGGTATTGCCGTGACCGGCGCACTCAACCAACATGGTGATGTGCTGCCCGTGGGAGGTATCAATGAAAAAATCGAAGGCTGGTTTCGGGTTTGCGAGGCCCAGGGGCTGGACCGCCACCAGGGCGTGCTGATTCCCGAACGCAACCGACGCCACCTGATGCTCGACGCCGCCGTGCTGGATGCGGTGGACCAGGGCTTGTTTCACATTTACACCGCCAGTCACGCAGGCGACGGATTGGCGCTGCTGACCGGTCAGGCCAGTGGATTGCCGTGTGACCCGACTATTGACGCCTACCCCGCCGACAGCGTGCTCGCCCGGGCCGAAACCACCCTGCTGGCCTACCGGCGGGCGTGCCGCCTGGCGGCCCAGGGCCGAGCACCCAAACGCCCACGCGGTTGAAGGCTGTCACATGCGTATGATTGGGTACTCCACAGAAGCAGCAGCCCATGCACATTGCAGTCAAAATCGTCGCAGCCACTCTCACCGCAGCCCTCGTGTCGGTTGGTGGTTATGCCACTTGGCATATCCGCACCAAACTGCCGGTGCGCGAAGGCAGCATCCAGCTCAAACAGTTAAAAGCTCCCGTCAGCGTTGCATATGACGAGCGCGGCGTGCCGCATATTCGTGCCGAGAACGAGATGGATCTGTACCGGGCGCTGGGCTACGTGCATGCGCAAGACCGCCTGTTCCAGATGGAAATGGTGCGCCGCCTGGCCCGCGGGGACCTGGCGGAAATACTCGGCCCCAAGCTGCTGGAGACCGACAAGCTGTTTCGCACCCTGGGCATTCGTGCCCGAGCCGATGAAGTAGCTGCCACGGTCAACCCCGCCAATCCCTCTGATATGGCGCTGCTCTCATACCTGGATGGCATCAACCAGTACCAAAACAGCCACCCGTCCCCGCTTGAGTTTGACATTCTCAAAATCCCAAAGCGCCCCTTTACACCGCAGGACACGTACGCCGTCGCGGGCTACCTCGCCTACAGCTTTGCCGCCGGTCTGCGTACCGATGCGCCCCTGACCCATATCCGTGACAACCTCGGCCCCGAATACCTGCGGATTTTTGACCTGGAGTGGCACCCCGAAGGCGTGCTGGACCAGACTGCTTCAGCCAGTATGGCAAAACGCCCCGCGCTGGCACTGAGCACCAAGGACTGGCAGGGACTGAACCAACTCGCGACCCTGAGCCAGAACGCACTTGAAGCCGCAGGCGTGCCCGCCTTTGAGGGCAGCAATGCCTGGGCCGTTTCCGGCAAGCGCACGGCAAGCGGCAAGCCGCTGCTGGCAGGTGACCCGCACATTGGCTATTCAACCCCATCGGTCTGGTACGAAGCCCACCTGAGCGCACCCGGATTTGAGATCTATGGGCACCACCAGTCACTCATCCCCGTGGCCATGCTGGGGCACAACAACCGCTTTGGTTGGAGTGTGACCATGTTCGAAAACGACGACATGGACCTGGTCGCCGAGAAAACCAACCCCGCCAACCCCAACCAGGTTTGGTTCCGCGATGCATGGGTCGACCTGAAAACCCGCACCGAGACCATCAAGGTCAAGGGTGCGCCAGACGTCCAACTCAGGCTGCGTCGCTCGCCGCACGGCCCCATCATTACGGATGTCTTCAAGGACAGTTTTGGCGATACACCCATTGCCATGTGGTGGGCGTTTCTGGAGACCGAGAACCCGGTACTGGAAGCCTTTTATGAACTCAACCGCGCCGACACCCGGGAGAAAGCCCGCGCTGCGTCCGAAAAAATCCACTCGCCTGGCCTCAATGTGGTGTGGGCCAATGCAGCGGGTGATATTGGCTGGTGGGCCGCCGCCAAGCTTCCCATTCGCCCACCCGGCGTGAACCCGACGTTCATTCTGGACGGCAGCAATGGCGAGGCCGAGAAAAGCGGCTTCTACAGCTTCAACTTCAACCCACAGGAAGAGAACCCGGCGCGCGGCTACATCGTCTCGGCCAACCACCAACCCCAACCCGCCAGCGGCGTGCCGGTGCCTGGCTACTACTGCCTGCCAGACCGGGTGCAGCGCCTGGACGCCGCGTTTCGGGACCCCGACCGCAAGTGGGACATTGCCGCCTCACAAAACCTGCAGCTCGACAGCGGCAACGGCTACGGCCCGCGCATTCTGAAGGACTTGATGCCGATTCTGAAAGGCGTCACCACCGACCCCTACGAGAAAGCGTTTCTGGAACCACTGGAATTGTGGGACGGCGACTACAGCCGCGACAGCATGGCCGCCCTGCTGTTTACGCAGCTGATGTACGAGTTGGCCCACGCCGCCATGGCTGACGAAATGGGCGAAGTGCAGTTCAAAAACCTGCTCAAGACATTTGCCCTGGACAGCGCATTGCCAATTTTGGCCACTGACGCCAACTCGCCATGGTGGGACAACATCAACACCAAGAAGGTGGAAAACCGTTTCGAAATCATCCGCATTGCCTGGGTCAAAACGCTGCGCCACCTGGAGTCGATGTACGGAAAAGACCTGCTGAAATGGCGCTGGGGCAACGCACACACACTGTTGCATCCACACCCCCTGGGCATGCAAAAGCCATTGGACATCCTCTTCAACGTAGGCCCGTTTAATGTCGCTGGTGGGCGCGAGACGCCCAACAACCTCAACATCAACATGGGGCCCGGGCCCTGGACCGTCAAGTCGGGACCATCGACACGACGCGTGATCGATTTTGCGCGGCCCGACAAATCCGTCGGCATCAACCCCGTAGGCCAAAGCGGTGTGCTGTTCGATGTGCACTACGACGACCAGGCCGCCCTGTTTTCTGAAGGCCTGTATGTCCAGCAGCACATGAGCGCCGCGGATGTCAAAGCCAACACCAAATCCACATTGACCCTGCGGCCCTGATCCACGCCGCAGGTCGCAGAAAATGCCCTCCATGCCTTTTGAAACAGAACCCCCCTACACCCATGGCCAGCAGCCTCGCACGGCAGTGCTGCTGTGCAACCTGGGCACGCCCGACGCCCCCACAGCCACCGCAGTTCGCCGCTACCTGGCCGAGTTTTTGAGTGACCATCGCGTGGTGGAAATCCCGCGCATTCTCTGGTGGCTGATCCTGCACGGCATCATCCTGCGCTTTCGCCCGGCCAAATCGGCCGCCAAATACGCCAGCGTCTGGACACCCGAAGGCTCACCCCTGAAGGTGTGGACCGAAAAGCAGTCCAAACTGCTGCAAGGCTGGCTGGGCCAGCGCAACCATGGTGTCAAAGTGCGCTGGGCCATGCGCTACGGCAGCACCTCCATCGCCTCACAACTCGACGCCATGAAGGCCGACGGCGTGACCCGCGTGCTGGTGGTTCCCGCCTACCCGCAGTACAGCGCCACCACCACCGCCAGCGTGTTCGACGCCGTCTATACCTGGGCCCAGCGCACCCGCGCGCTGCCAGAGCTGCGCTTTATCAACCACTACCATGACGATGCCGACTACATCTCGGCCCTGGCGGCCAGCATCCAGCGCTACTGGAAGAACCATGGCCGGCCCAACCAACTGGTGATGAGCTTTCACGGCGTGCCCGCACGCACGCTCGAGCTGGGCGACCCCTACCATTGCGAATGCATGAAGACCGCGCGCCTGCTGGCTGAGCGGCTGGGCATTGACAAGACCGAGTACAAAGTCACGTTCCAGTCCCGCCTGGGCCGCGCAAAGTGGCTGGAACCCTACACCGAGCCCACGCTGATTGCGATGGCCAAGGCCGGGGTCAAACGCGTCGATGTGGTGTGCCCCGGCTTCACCAGCGACTGCCTGGAAACCCTGGAAGAAATCGACATGGAAGGCCGCGCGGCATTTTTGCTGGCCGGCGGCAAAGCGTTTCACTACATCCCCTGCCTGAACGATGACCCGGAGTGGATCACCGCGCTGTGCAACATCAGTGAGCGTCACCTCGGTGGCTGGAACACGCAGAAGGCACCCGACCAACTGGCCATGGCCGCATCGCGCAACGAGGCACTGGCTATGGGGGCCAAGCAATGAACGCGGCCAGGTACGGTTTGAGGCCTGAAGGGGCCGCATGCACCCCACAATAATTTGCATCGCCCGCCACGGCGAAACCGACTGGAACAAGAGCGGCATCTTGCAGGGATGGTTTGACGTCCCCCTCAACGAACTGGGCCGCAAGCAGGCCGGCGTGTTGGCGACCAAACTGGCGCAGGCGAACTTTGACACCGTCTGGTCCAGCCCGCTGGCACGGGCGCGCGAAACCGCAGAAATCGTCGCCTCCACTCTGCACTTGCCACCACCCACCTGCCACGAGGGACTGAAGGAAAAGCACTTTGGCGCCATACAGGGCATACCCAAGAGCGAGCTGGCTGAACTTGACCCGGCACTGCTGGAGCAGATATTGCGGCGCAACCCTGCGGCTGAGTTTGTCGGTGGAGAGGGTCTGGACGAATTTGTGGACCGTGTAATGGAGGCATTCGCCGACATCGGTGCGCGCCACAGCAGTCAACGCGTGCTGGTGGTCACCCATGGATGGGTCATGGATGTGGTCACGCGTCACATCCAGGGCCACAGCCGCAGCACGGTACTGCACCTGAAGCCGCAAAACGGCGATTGCCTGTGGGTTGAACTGGCGCAGCAGGCGTTGCGGACCGCTTCACCTCCACTCGCCTAGCGCTATCGTATTGATAGCTGCTTGCGCATATTTCACGAGGGCTGGAGGCACTTTTGGCACTTGAAACGTTAAGCAAACTGCGCTCAGCCACACCACAGATGTGGATCAACCCTGGGCGCAATCCCGCGCTGGCGATCGGTGCGAGCAACTCACCCTTTCAGCCCGCAGGCATGCAAGCAGCCCGTGACCGCTTCACCCGCTTTGCACCGCTGCTGGGCCAGCTGTTCCCCGAGCTGACCGCCAGCGGAGGCCGCATCGAGTCGCCGCTGTTACCCGCACCAGCCATGCAAGAGGCTTTAGGACTGCCCGCCGATCAGGGCCGGCTGTGGGTCAAGGCAGACCACAGCCTGCCAGTGGCGGGCTCCGTCAAGGCGCGGGGCGGCTTCCATGAGGTGCTGGAGGTTACCGAGCGGCTGGCACTCGCAAACGACTTGCTCCCATCCGACGCGGACTACCGCTCGCTCTGCGGCCCGCACGCGCGTGCGCTGTTTGCCCACCACCAGATTGCGGTGGGCTCTACCGGTAACCTGGGCATGGCCATTGGCGTACTGGCAGCGGCGCTGGGCTTTCGTGCCGTGGTGCACATGTCCACCGATGCCAAGGAATGGAAGAAGCAACGCCTGCGCCAGCGCGGCGTCGAGGTGGTGGAGCACCCGGGTGATTACGAACTGGCCGTTGCCAGCGGCCGCAAGCTGGCGCAAGCGGATCCGCTGTGCCACTTTGTCGATGACGAACGGTCACTCTCGCTCTTCATGGGCTACAGCGCCGCGGCCTTGCACCTGCAATCCCAGTTGCAGGCGCAGGGCGTCACGGTGGATGCGCAACACCCCTTGATCGTCTACCTGCCCTGCGGCGTGGGCGGCGCACCGGCCGGCATTGCCTGGGGTCTGCACCAACTGTTTGGCAAGAACGTGCATTGCTTTTTTGCCGAGCCGGTACAGTCGCCCTGCTTTCTGGTGCACATGCTCGCGCCCGAAGGCAGCAGCCCCAGCGTCTATGACTATGGCCTGACCAACAAGACCGAGGCCGATGGCCTGGCCGTGCCGCGCGCCTCGCAACTCGCCGCGGCTGTGATGCGTCCATTGCTGGCCGGTGTGTTCACCATGGAAGACCAGACCTTATTCGATCACCTGGCGCTGCTGCTGGGCACCCAAGGCCTGCGCATTGAGCCTTCGGCTGCGGCCGGTTTCAGCGGACCGGGGCACTTGCGCGACAGTGCACTGGCCTGCCCCAATGCCAACCACGTGGTGTGGACCACGGGCGGGCTGCTGGTGCCAGATACGCAGTATCAGGTGTTTTTGCAGCGTTCAGCCTACCCGTCAAACCAGGTGGCACCCGTGCAATCTACAACTTGATCAAATGCTCGGCGCGTGCGCCGTGCACCGCACTCAATGGAATACGCTGATCAAAGCTGACCAGCCTTCCACCATTTTTTACGGCCAGTGCCAGCAAATACAAATCGGTCAATTGGTTATGGCTGTGTATGTGGGAGTGATGAAAACAATGGGCATCCAACAGGCTGATGTCGTCGCTCCACAGCGAGTGAAAAGCGGTGGCGGTTGATGCTTGCAGCATCGCGATCAGAACGGCCAGCGGCTGCGGGCTGCTGTAGCCCGGCTGGCTCATGATGCGCAAACAACCGTTTTGCGTTAACGGACAACTGGCCCATCCGTGCAGAATGTTCGACTCAAGCCAGAGTGCGGCGCGCTCATGATGAACGTGCTCCCGGTCGTGCAGGGCAATCAGCACATTGATGTCAAGCAATGCGCGCATTAAATGCCCTCGGCTTCACGCAAACGATCGATCAGTTCGTTGCTGACGATGCCACCACGCGAAGGCAATGGGTGAATCCCGTAAAGGGCAAGCCGCTCAGACACCTGCGGACTGGCGGGCTCGGTTGACGTTGCCCCGGCTGCACCAACCACAGCCGTGTTCAAAAAAGCACGCCTTGCCAAGTCGCTGATGATCACTCCCAGTGGTTTTTTCTCACGCTGCGCAATCTCTTTGGCAGCGAACAAAACGTCGTCTGCAATGTCGAGGGTGGTTCGCATAAAGAGACCTCCGTGATGTTTGATGCGTGATGCTATCACATCAAACATCAAGTTATCTCGGCGCCAGCGGGCTCATTCGGGACCTCGTCCATGGGCGGCACGCAATACGCTATGTAATGAGTAGCAGCCTACGCAATATCCACCAGGGCTACAGCCCTATTTCATGACATTTCCCGACAAAAGAAGTAACGCAATCCAGCTGCGCAGGCACATTCAGCGCCGGGGCGTGCCCGCAATCCGGTACTTCCATGACCTGCAGGTTTCCCG
>JAIPDC010000154.1 GCA_021737865.1 Rhodoferax sp. | reverse complement strand
AACTACCGTCGGGTAGATGATCGTCCCTTTGGTGGTGGGCCAGGCATGGTCATGATGGCAGAGCCGCTGGAGCAGACGCTCGCCCATATTCGGACCCAACGCAGTGATGCAGCACCCGTGGTCTTGTTTTCGCCGATAGGAAAGCGGCTGAACCACGACCAAGTGCAAAAATGGGCTGGTAGCGTTGGCGCTATATTGCTGTGCGGCCGCTACGAAGGCATAGACCAGCGCTTTATCGACACCCACGTGGATGAGCAGATCAGCCTGGGCGACTTTGTGCTGTCGGGTGGAGAGGTGGCCGCCATGGCGTTGCTCGACGCGGTGGCCCGTTTGCAGCCCGGCGTGCTGTCCGATCCGGATAGCCACCATATGGATAGCTTCAATCCGGCGTTGGATGGGCTGCTCGACTGCCCACATTACACCCGGCCTGAAGAGTGGGCGGGGCAACGTGTGCCGGATGTCCTGCTGTCGGGTCACCACGGGCGGATCGAGCGTTGGCGGCGTGAGCAGCGGTTGCAATGGACGGCCAAGCACCGCCCCGATTTGCTGGACGCTGCGCGCAAGGCTGGGCGGTTGACTAAGCAAGACGAGGCGGTTTTAGTACCGGGTCGGTGAACTTGCTATAATCTAGGGCTAACTGATCCTCTGTACGGCCGAGGCGGCATCTAGTCCGCTTTGCACCATGTCGGTGCTGGCGCTTATACGATCGCATAAGGAAATCATGAATCTGATTCAAATTCTTGAGCAAGAAGAAATTGCTCGCCTGGGTAAGACCATCCCCGAGTTCGCACCTGGCGACACCGTGGTGGTTAGCGTCAATGTGGTTGAAGGTAGTCGCAAGCGCGTGCAGGCCTACGAGGGTGTCGTGATCGCCAAGCGCAACCGTGGCCTCAACAGCGGCTTTATCGTGCGCAAGATATCCAGTGGTGAAGGCGTCGAGCGTACGTTTCAGACCTACAGCCCGCTGATTGCCGGCATTGAAGTCAAACGCCGCGGTGATGTGCGTCGTGCCAAGTTGTATTACCTGCGTGATCGCAGCGGTAAGTCGGCACGTATCAAGGAAAAGCTGCCAGCCAAGAAGACAGCGGCTTAATTTAAGCTTTTGTATTCAGCGAAACCGCCCGGCGCAAGCTTGTGGCGGTTTTTTTATGACTTCAGTCAACGCATTACCCTCGTTCGATCCACGCAACGTGCCGGTTGTTGGCGTCGATAGCCACCTGCCCAAGGTGCCTGCATCTGTCCTGCAGCCCCTGGCACTGACGCGGCGCTTCAAAGCACCGCCAAGCTGGACGCCTGAGCTCCACGCCGAGCCGCGTTTCTCTGACCGCGAGCCGGTTCATGCTTCGGTGCTGATTCCCCTTGTCCTGCGTGAGCAGGGGCTGACGGTGCTACTGACTGAGCGCACGAAGCACCTGTCCAGTCACTCCGGACAGATCGCCTTTCCCGGCGGCAAGGCGGATCCAGAAGATCACAGTGTGACTGATACGGCACTGCGTGAAGCAGAGGAGGAAATTGGTTTAGACCGTCACTTTGTGGAAGTGCTGGGTAACCTGTCTGTTTACACCACCGGCAGCGCATTCATCGTGACGCCTGTCGTGGCGTTGGTGCACGCCGACTACACCATGGCGATCAATCCATATGAAGTGGCAGATGCCTTTGAAGTGCCGCTGGACTTTTTGATGGACCCTGCCAACCACCGCCGCCACTCTGTCGACTGGGCCGGCTCTAGTCGTGAGTGGTTCTCAATGCCCTACCATGATTCCAAAGCAGATCGTTTTATCTGGGGTGCGACGGCCGGTATGCTGCGCAACTTTTACCGTTTTCTGTTGGGTTGAGTTGAGTTGCACAGCATCATGGGCCGGTCAGAAGCTTGGCGAAGCAGGGTCGCTATGATTGGCCCATGAGTTTTCTTTCCATACTATTTGCCCTGCTGCTTGAGCAGGCACGGCCGCTTAAGCAGGGTAATCCGGTACATATGGGCGTGCGCGCCTGGGTGCGATGGGTTGTTCGCAATCTGGATACCAGCAAACACCACCATGCATGGTTAGCCTGGTCCACCTCCGTTGTTGCGCCCGCAGTGCTGGTTGCAGGCGTACATTGGATATTGGTCTGGTCTCTGGGTTGGATTGCGGCGGCGGTGTGGAGTATCGCCATTTTGTACGCCACCTTGGGTTTTCGCCAATTCAGCCATCACTTTACTGAAATTCGGGATGCGCTTGTCGCGGGTGACGAAGACGTGGCGCGTGAAAAGCTTGCGCAATGGATGCGCATGGATGTCAGCGCCTTGCCGCGCAGTGAGATTGTCCGGCATGTGATTGAACATTCTGTGCTGAGTGCCCATCACCATGTATTCGGTGTGTTTGCGTGGTACTCCTTGCTGGCTGCACTGGGTCTTGGGCCTGCAGGTGCCGTCTTGTACCGGATCGGTGCTTACTTTTCAAAGTACGCCAATCGTCCGAGTCGTCCCTCGACGGTTCCTTTGAGCCCAGCTTTACAGGGAGTTGCAAACTTTGCGTGGCACGCCATGGACTGGGTGCCCACGCGTATTACTGCACTCGGATTTGCGTTTGTTGGCAGCTTTGAAGATGCGATTGATAGTTGGCGCCAGCACGAAGCGCAATTTCCTGGCGACAACAATGGTGTTGTTTTGGCAGCGACTGCAGGTGCCGTCAATGTCAGTTTGGGCACACAGGAGAGCGCCGACACGCGGCAACTGCCTCAACCGGTTCATTTGCGCGCCGTGGTTGGCCTGGTATGGCGTACCGTCGTGATGTGGATGGTATTTCTGGCGTTGTTGTCACTTGCCAGACTGTTGGGCTAAGACGCCTCAGTATCGTTTTTGCGACAGCTCAGCAAACAAGCTGCTATATATTTTGTAGCGACTCGTGCTTATTTCACCAGCGCCAGGGGCCGAATAGCCATCTGACGCCTTTTGCAGGGCGGCAATGACTCCGCAGCCCGGTTCATGCAAATGGCTGCAGTTATAGAACTTGCAATCAGATGTGTGGGCTTTGATGTCGGGCATCAGACCGGCCAGGTGCATGGGTTCAATATGGTTCAAGCCAAACTCCTGAAAACCAGGCGAATCAATGACCGCTGTGGTCCTGAGCGCATCCACCCAATACAGCGTGGTGCTGGTGGTTGTGTGCTTGCCGGAGTTGAGTGCAGTGGATATGGCATTGGTCAGCACTTGCGCATTCGGTATCAGCCGATTGATCAGTGTGCTCTTGCCTGAGCCGGAAGGCCCCAGTACGAGGGTGGTTTTGCCTTCGAGTATGGCGTCCAGGTTGTGCTCGGCCTCGGGCGGGGCATCCCCGCGCGGTTTAAGTGCCATCGGCAGCACGGCATAGCCCATATCGCGGTATACCCCCATCCGATACCAAGCCCTCTCAAAGGGCGCTGTCAGATCGCTCTTGTTGAGAGCAATGATAGGTCGAATGTGCTCTGCCTCGGCTGCAATGAGGGCACGTGATAACTGGCTTTCGGAGAATTCGGGTTCAGCCGCGATCAGGATGACCACCTGGTCCAGATTTGCTGCAAATGATTTGGTGCGGACCTCGTCCTGCCGGTAAAACAGGTTGCGACGCGGTTCTACCTTTTCAATCGTCCCTTCGTCCTCGCTGGCTTGCCACAGAACGCGATCACCGACCACGGTCTGGCTCTTCTTTCCGCGGGGGTGGCAAATCAGACGGCGACCGTCCGGGGTTTCAACCCACACATGGCGGCCATGACCGGCAATGACCAAGCCAGTTTCCAGGGAGGAGGGTGTTGTAGCCATACGCGCCCGGTGCTCAGCAGGATGCGGGCAATATGCGCCCCAGTCGTTCGGTGGCAGGCGGGTGTGAATAGTAGAACGCCACATACACCGGGTCCGGTGTCAGAGTCGATGCGTTGTCTTCAAACAGCTTGAGCAGGGCTCCCGCCAGTGCGGTGCCACTGGTCTGTGTGACGGCATAGGCATCGGCTTCGAATTCATGCTTGCGCGACAGCTGGGCGAACACCGGCCCGATGAAAGTGCCCAGTAGTGGCAGTACCATCATGAACAGCAGGAGCGCCAGCGTATCGTTGGGTGCGACCAGATTTGGGACCACACCCAGACCGGTATAAAACCAGGCTTGGTGGCTGATCCATCCCAAGACAAAAAATCCGATCAGGCTCATACTGAATATGGCCGCCATGCGCTTGATCACATGCTGGTGCTTGAAGTGCCCCAACTCATGTGCCAGCACCGCATCTACCTCCGCGGGACTCAATTGGGCCAGCAAAGTGTCGTAGAACACCACACGCTTGGACGCCCCGAAGCCGGTGAAATAAGCGTTGGCGTGAGCACTTCGTTTGCTGCCGTCCATGACAAAAAAGCCCTTCGAGGTAAAGCCGCAGCGCGCCATCAACTGCGTCACCCGCTCTTTGACCTGTGGGTCCTCCAGCGGTTGAAACTTGTTGAACAGCGGTGCGATCCAGGTCGGGTAAATGAGTAGGGCCAGCAAATTGAAACCCATCCACACCCCCCATACCCACAACCACCACCAAGGTCCGGTGGCCCCCATCATCCAGATCACCAGGGTGATGAAGGGCAGGCCGATCATGGTCGACAGCAGCAGTGACTTTGCAAAGTCCTGCAGCCACAATGTGAAGCTGGTTTTATTAAAGCCAAAACGCTCTTCGATCACAAAGGTCTGGTAGAGCGTGAAGGGCAGATCCAGCAAACCGCCAATTGCAACAAACGAAGCCAGCAGCGCCACCTGTTGGGACAGGCCATCGCCCAGCAGTCGGACCAGCACCTGGTTCAATTCAGAAAGCCCGCCCAGCAGGGTCCAGCAGACTGCAATGGCGGCACCCCAAGCCATTTCTATCATTCCAAAGCGGGCCTTGGTGATGGTGTAATCCGCCGCTTTTTGGTGTGCCGACAGCGAAATCCTGGCGTCAAACGTAGCTGGTACCGCACTGCGGTTGTGGGCCACATGGCTGATTTGACGGCTGGCCAGCCAGAACTTGAGTAACAGACTGGCGCAAAGCGCCAGAGCGAAGACCACGGTGGTGGTGAGCGATGCCGAAGGGCTGAAGATTGGGGCTGTCATTGCACCTGAGTTTAGGTCATCGGCGACAATCCAATGCATGGCTGAACCTAACACCCCATTGCTTACCAAATCTGATAAAAATCTCGTCTGGCTCGATTGCGAGATGACCGGCCTTGACCCCGAGGTTGAGCGCATCATCGAGATCGCGGTCATCGTGACCGGCCCGCATTTGGAGTGTCGAACGGAGGGCCCTGTGCTGGTGATTCACCAGAGCGACGCCCAGCTCGACAAGATGGATGCATGGAACAAGGGCACACACGGCAAGAGTGGTTTGATCGCCAAGGTCAAGACATCGACCACGACAGAAGAGCAGGCGCAACGCGAATTGATTGATTTTCTCAAGCAATACGTTCCTGCAAACGGCTCACCCATGTGCGGCAATTCCATTGGGCAAGACAGGCGCTTTCTTGTCAAATACATGCCCAGGCTCGAGGCGTATTTTCACTACCGAAATCTCGATGTCAGCACGCTCAAGGAGTTATCCAAACGCTGGCGGCCCGATGTCTACGCAACCTTCAAGAAGCAGCAGCGCCACACTGCATTGGCCGATGTGCATGAGTCGATTGACGAAATGGAACACTATCGCCAGCACTTCCTCAAGCTCGAATGATTGCTGGGGTAAATTCTTCTGATTAGGTAGAAACCCGAATTCATGGCATAATCGAAAGCTGCGCTAAATACAGCAGCGCATTTGTACATCTCCCTTCATTCACCGGGCCCGCCGATATGGGCCCCAAGCGCTGAAAAAATTCAGCCGCAGGTTCCGTTTGATGGTTGATGTTTTTTAACCATTGACGGAGCAGCCGCACACCCTGCGGCTCTCGCGTGTGAGTAAAACCATGACTGACGCTTTTGAAGTGACGGGTGCCTTTGCGCCTGCCGAAACATTTACTGAAACCCCAACTGCTGTTCACGCAGCTGACAACGTGGCGGTAGACGCCAGTGTTGTAGCCGACGCACCCCTGGAGCCCGCAGCCCCCAATGGCTTTGTGGTGATGGGCCTTGCAGCCGAATTGGTGCATGCGGTCAAGGACTTGGGTTACACCCAGCCGACTTCCGTTCAACTCAAGACCATTCCCTTGGCATTGCCTGGTGATGGCGGTGGCAATGCCGCAGCCAAATACATTGACCTGATGGTCTCCAGCCAGACCGGTAGTGGCAAGACCGCCGCATTCCTGCTGCCTGTGCTGCACACGCTGCTGAAGCAGCAGGCGCAAGCTGAAGCTGACGAGCGCGCGGCCTTTGAGCGCGAAGTGGCGGAAGCCACTGCACGAGGTGAAGCGCCTCCCAAGCGTTCCAAGCGCAAGGACCCGACCAATCCCCGCAACTTCAAGGCGCCTGCTCCCGGCGCGCTGATCGTGTGCCCGACTCGTGAATTGGCGCAGCAGGTTGCCAATGACGCGATTGACCTGGTTCAACATTGCCGTGGTCTGCGCATTGCCAACATCGTGGGTGGTATGCCTTATCAGTTGCAAATTGCAAAGCTACAAAACGCCAACCTCGTAGTGGCTACGCCTGGTCGTTTGCTGGATCTTCAACGCTCCATGCAAATCAAACTCGACCAGGTGCAGTTCCTGGTCGTGGATGAAGCTGACCGCATGCTGGACCTGGGCTTCTCCGATGACCTGGCTGAAATCAACCAGCTCACGATTGCCCGTAAACAAACCATGATGTTCAGCGCCACGTTTGCACCGCGCATCCAGCAACTCGCTGCCCGCGTAATGCGTGAGCCTCAGCGCATCACCATTGACAGCCCACAGGAAAAACACGCCAACATCAAGCAAGTGCTGTTCTGGGCTGACAATGCCCACCACAAGCGCAAACTGTTAGATCACTGGCTGCGTGATACCACCATCAACCAAGCCATCGTGTTTGCAAGCACCCAAATTGAGTGTGACGGATTGGCCAACGACCTCCAGCAAGACGGTTTTGACGCTGTGGCTTTGCACGGAGCCTTGAGCCAGGGCTTGCGTAACCGCAGGCTGATGGCGTTACGCCAGGGTCAGGTGCAAATCCTGGTGGCGACCGACGTGGCTGCTCGCGGCATCGACGTGCCGACCATTACCCATGTTTTTAACTTTGGCTTGCCGATGAAGGCAGAGGATTACACACACCGCATCGGTCGTACCGGCCGCGCCGGGCGCGATGGCCTGGCCGTGACCTTTGCGGAGATCCGCGATCGTCGCAAGATTTTTGATATCGAAGCCTATACCCGTCAGCACTTCAAGTCCGAGACCATTCCGGGTCTCGAGCCGCAGCAGCGTTTCCCCGAAGCGCGCCCGGGAACTGGTGCCAGTTTTGGCGGCCGTGGCAGCCACAATGCTGACCGAGCTCCGCGTGATCGCAACTTTGGCGGCGGTGGTCGCCCGGGTTTTGGCGGCAACCGCGGTGGTAATGCCGGTTTCGGTGATAGAAACGATGCTAGCCCGCGTGGAATGGGTTCCGCCAGCTATCAAGGTAATAGCGACTCTGGCGACAACGGTGGCTTTAGTTATGCCCGCAAGGGTGGATTCAACGACCGCTTTGCCGGGCGCCCGGAAAGCGCACCTCCACGCGGTGGCGATTTCGCAGCACGCAAGCCCGCTTTCAGCAAGCCGTTGGGTGTGAAACCCGGTAACGCAGGAAAAGTCTTTGTGCCCCGTGATGCCAAGAAGCGTGTAGCCCGCACGTTTGACTGACAGCAGTTGACGCAATAAGAAGAAAGGACCCCTTCTGGGGTCCTTTTTGCATTCTGATCAGGACATGCCGTTGCGGCTAGCCAATTCCACGAACAATCCTGCATGGTCCAGATCAGCAAGACCGTGGTCTATGCCCTGCGCGTACAACTGCTCAAACAAGGCCGTGATGGGTGCATCGTACCCAATCTCACGGGCCGTGGAAAGGGCGTTGTGCAAGTCTTTTAGCTGAACCGACATGCGGCCTCTGGGCGCGAAGTCGCGCTCGACCATGCGTTGGCCGTGAACTTGCAGAACACGGCTGTCGGCAAATCCACCGGTGATCGCCTCCTTGACCTTGGCCATGTTCGCGCCGCCGCGTTCGCACAGCAGGAGGGCCTCCGCAACAATGCCGATGGTGGCGCCCACAATCATCTGGTTTGCAATTTTTGCCAGTTGGCCGGCGCCAGTGGGCCCAACATGGGTGGCACGTCCAAATACATTCAGCACAGGTAACGCCTGCTCGAAAGTGGCGGCCTTTCCGCCTGCCATGATGGCCAGCGTGCCGTTTTCAGCACCAATGGTTCCACCCGAGACCGGTGCATCGAGATAAGCAATATGCCGCTCACTCAGTCGTGCCGCGTGGTCCCGGGCCTCCGCTGGCTTGATTGACGACATATCGACCAGCAGCGCCCCTGATTTGGCCGCGGCAGCAACACCCAAATCGAACAACACCCGCTCTACCACCGCACCGTTATCCAGCATGGTGATGATGACATCCGCATTGCGTACGGCATCGACAGGCGTCGCGTGCACGGTGGCACCAGAAGTAAGCAGTCGCTGCGCTTTGTCGGGAGTCCGATTCCAGGCATGAACCACGTAACCGGCCGCACACAGTCGGCGCCCCATCGGATAGCCCATCAGGCCAATACCCAATATCGCAATATTCATCATGTGATCCTCTGTAGGGCTTCAGAATACAGCGCGCGTGGGACCTGCGCGGACCTGATCCGCAGTGATTGCTGACAAATCACTGACGAAAACAGCGCATTTCAGTCTCACGAGATATTTCCGATCCGCGACTTCAATGGGTTGATAAATATCAAAAAGTCTCAAACAGCAGCAATACCGCTACCAAACCTAATCTGGATTAGGTATTTTTTTGACCACCTGTCCTACCATTCTTTTCGTTAAGCAGCCTGGTCGTGGGAGTGGCGCGATTGCGCTGAACGCCTTGTAGTGAGAAATTCAACTTGGAGAGAAGCATATGAAACGATTGAACAGAACAGCCGTATCGCTAGTGGTAGGCTGCATGGGCTTCGCGGCCTCGGCTGTGTGGTCAGCAGAATCGCTGCAGGACGTTTTGAAGGAGCGTGGACTTAGCCAGCAGGACCTGCTGGCCGCAGCCAAGACCTATGTCCCAACCGGCAAGCGCGACGAGTATGTGGCGTTCAGTTCGGGTGGTCAATCCGGCCAGGTCATCGTCTATGCAATCCCGTCAATGCGAATTCTGAAGTACATCGGGGTGTTCACGCCCGAGCCATGGCAAGGTT